>JACCSI010000285.1 GCA_013813075.1 Acidobacteriota bacterium
GTTGAACTCGATGACCTGTGGACCATCGGCAGTCAGCATCAGGCCGCAGTAAAGGACGCCACGATAGGGTGATCCCTCGATGATCAACCCGTAGAGTACTGGCCGCACCACTTCACCCAGGATGCGGTCGCGCATCGCGTCGTCGACAAGCGGGCTCGGGGCGAAAGCACCCATCCCGCCGGTGTTCGGGCCGTGGTCGTCATCGAAAATTCGTTTGTGATCCTGCGCCGCGACCAGCGGCACGGCGTGCTCGCCGTCGGCGATGACGAAAAACGAGACTTCCGGACCGTACAGACGCTCCTCGAGCACGATGCGAGAGCCGGCGTCGCCAAAGGCGCGGTCGACCATGAGGACCTGAATCGCGGCCTCGGCTTCGGCGCGTGTGTCGGCGACGACGACTCCCTTGCCGCCCGCCAGCCCGTCGGCCTTGACGACCAGCGAGTCGCCAAATTCACCGCTGCGGATCGCCCGCACCGCGCTCTCGGCGTCGCCGCAGACCCGGTATCGTGCCGTCGGGACGCGGTGGCGCTGCAGGAAATCCTTGGCGAATGCCTTGCTGGTCTCGAGTTGTGCGGCCCGTCGCCGTGGGCCGAAAATCGGGCGGCCGCGGGCACTGAATAAATCCGCAATTCCGCCGGCCAGCGGGGCCTCCGGCCCGATCACCGTGAGGTCGATGCGGTGCTGCTCGGCTAGCGTCAACACGGCCTCAGGGTCGGCAGCATCGACAGGAATTGTCGAAAAATGGCCACCAATGCCGTCATTTCCCGGCGCACACACGACGCGGCGGACGCCCGGGTCGCGGGAAAGCTTCCAGCACAGGGCATGTTCGCGGGCGCCGGAGCCCACGACAAGTATTTGCATCTAAGTGGTTGGATTAGCTGGAGTTAGAGTCAGTCCCCGAAAGCCAAAACTCTGTGATAGCCTAGCATATTCGGCGGACTGATCAGTTCACTGCCGAGAGCGCCATGGTGCCGGGGTGCCATGATGCTCGTCGTGCCGAAGTGTCGAAAGCACTTTGGCACCGTTCGCACCCTGGAACATTTTTATCGGGGAGGGGGTGATTACCGATGGCCGAGGTGAAATTGCAAGAAGGCGAATCCATTGAAAGTGCGCTTCGCCGCTTCAAGCGCAAAGTGCAGCAGGAAGACATCATCAAGGACATCAAGAAACACTCCTTCTATCTGAAGCCGGGTGACAAGCGCCGCGCCAAACAGGCGCTCGCGCGCAAGCGTAACCGGAAGAAGATGCGGCGCGAAGCCGAGTAGTGTTTGTTGCTGTTAACGTTCTCTACTTCTGAAGGATTCCGCGCATGGATATCGCCGAACGGACGGTGAGTGGTGTCACCGTACTCGACCTCAAGGGCAAGATGACCCTTGGCGAGGGTGACGAGCTTTTGAAAGACAAGATCAACAGCCTGCTTGCAGACGGCAAGAAGAAGCTCATCCTGAATCTGGAAGGCGTGCCGTATATCGATTCGGCAGGTCTCGGCGAAATCGTCCGGACGTATACGACAGTGAGTCGGCAAGGCGGCAGCCTCAAGCTGCTCAACCTGACCAAGCGCATCGAAGACTTGTTGTCGATTACGAAGCTGCTCACCGTCTTCGAGACGTTCGATACGGAGGCGGAGGCTATCAACAGCTTCGCCGGCTAACAGGCGTGGAGACGCGGTCCATTGCGTCTTCGACGCCGGCCACGCGCGGTCGGCTTACGGTGCCCGGCCTGCTCGTTTCGATGCGCCCGGGGCAGTGGACGAAGAACCTCATTGTGTTTGCGGCGCTGATCTTTGGTCAGCGCCTCTTTGACCCGGCCGCCGTGGGATTCTCACTGGCGGCCTTTTTTATTTTTTGCGCGCTGTCGGGCGTCGTCTATTTGATCAACGACGTGAGCGATCGGGAGGCCGATCGGCTGCATCCGTTGAAGCGCGAGCGGCCAATCGCGCGGGGAGAGGTCACGCCGGCCGTCGCGCTCGCTTTTGCGACGGTGCTGGGCGCAGCGTCGTTGGCGGCGGCGTTCTGGGTGCGGGGGGAGTTCGGTTGGATTGCCGCAGCGTACGTCGCGCTCTCTGGCGCGTACTCGCGCGTGCTGAAGCACATTGTCATTGTCGATGTGCTGACGATAGCGATTGGGTTTGTCCTCCGCGCCGCTGCGGGGGCTGCTGCGATAGAGGTGCCGATGAGCCAATGGCTGCTTGTCTGCACCATCCTGCTGGCGTTGTTCCTGGGGCTCAGCAAGCGGCGTCACGAGCTGACGCAGCTTGGCGGCTCCGCACCGGGACATCGTCGGATTCTGGAGGAATACAGTCCGTATTTGCTCGATCAGATGATTGGCGTGGTCACCGCCTCGACGCTGGTGGCCTACATCATTTACTGCACGAGCCCAGAGACGACCGAGAAGTTCGGCACCACGCAATTGGTGTTAACCACGCCGTTCCCGATTTACGGCATCTTCCGCTACCTGTACCTCGTGCATCAAAAAGGGACCGGCAGTCCATCGGAAGTGTTGTTGACGGATCGTCCACTCGTCGCCTGCATCATGCTCTGGGGTCTGACAGTAATCGCCATCATCTATCGACCATTCGGGTCGTAGGGCGATGAGATCGAAAGTCGCAATACTCAAAACCACGCCCGGGACAGTGTTCCGGGACTATCACGCGCTGCTGAACCTTGCCGGGTACCAGGACGTTATCGCGAAGGACGTCGACACCGCGCTCAAGGTCAACATCTCGTGGCATTTTTTTTTCCCGGGTTCATCGACCACGCCCTGGCAACTCGACGGCGTCATCCGCGCGATGAAGCGGGATGGCTACGATCCCGGCTTGATTCACGCCTGCCACAACCGTACGGTCGTCATCGACGCGCACCTCGGCGAGCGCGAAAACAAACACCTGCCGGTTGTCGAATCGCACAACCTCCGTAACCTGCATTTATATGAAGGTGACGAGGAGTGGATACACATTCGTGACGCGGTCGGCGACCTCACGAAGAAGTTTCTCTGCCTCAATGACGTGTACCGCGACGGGTTCATGATCCCGAAGCGATTCATCGGCGAAAACATCATTCACCTCCCCACGGTGAAGACTCACGTGTTCACCCACACCACCGGCGCAATGAAGAACGCGTTTGGCGGGTTATTGAACGAGCGCCGCCACTGGACGCACCCGGTGATTCACGAAACGCTGGTCGATTTGCTCTTGATCCAGCAGAAGATTCATCGCGGGGTGTTTGCGGTGATGGACGGGACATTTGCCGGGGACGGGCCCGGGCCGCGCTGCATGGTCCCTTCGGCCAGGAACGTCATCCTGGCGAGTGCGGACCAGGTGGCGATCGACGCCGTGGCGGCGCGACTGATGGGCTTCGACCCGCTCCGTATCAAATACATCAGGCTGGCGCACGACGCGGGACTCGGGTGTGGCGACCCGCGCGAGATCGAAATCGTCGGCGACACCGACGCGGGGAACGAAAACTGGCATTTCGTCGGACCGTTCCAGAACATGACATTTGCCGCGCGCATGCAGCACCTGATTTATTGGGGGCCTCTGCGTAAGCCGATGGAGTGGTCGCTCAAGACGGTGCTGGCGCCGTGGGCCTACATTGCCAGCGTGCTCTACCACGACAGTTTCTGGTATCCGTGGAACGTCGAGCGCACGACGAGAAACGTGCTCGCGACCCCATGGGGCCACCTCTTTCAGAACTGGGAACGGCTCACTCCCACCGCCGACGGATTTCCCGAGGTCGGTGGCGAGCCAGCGACGGCGCCGCGTGCAGGAGCGCGGGCCTTGGCACAATCCGTCGGCATTCTGGGCACCTGCCTCAAAGAGGCGCCCGAATTTGCCAGCCGCCGCCGCAGGGCACGGCAGACGCCGCGGAACGCGGCGTGAGGATCCTCAATGGCTGATTTCAACATCCGCTCAGAGTCGGTCGACGTCGAGCAGATCATGAAGCAGATCCGCGGGCGCATCCAGGAGAAGCGCGGCGTGGACTATACCGAAGAACAGATACGAGAACTGGCGAGCGTGCGCCTCGAGAAATTTCTCGACCCGAAGAACCTCCGCTCCGATCTGCTGGAGCAGTTCCGCAAGAGCCGTCCGGCACTGCCCGAACCGCCCCAAGACCCGCCGCCGGTCGAGGCGCCGTATGCCTTTGACGACCAGACCCTGTTTCATTCGCATCGCAGTGTGTTGCGGCTGTTTCGGAAGCTGCTGAAGCCGGTGCTGAAGCTGTTCATCAATCCGAACACGTTAAACAAGATCCTGGACAAGCAGGCGCAGTTCAACATCGACCTCCTCAAACGCGACCAGCGGCGTCGCGTCGAGCTCCAACGGCAGGTCGCCGGCTTCGAGCGATCGCGCGGCGAGTGGAACGTCCTGTATTACGAGATTCTCCACAATCTCGTGCTGGAAACGACGCGCAACGGCATCGAGCTGAAGAACTTGAAGATGCGCCTCGAGTCGTTGACCAGCCGGCTCGATTTCAGCGAGCGTCGTGTCCGCGCGCTCGAAGGCGTGGTCCAGTACCGGCCGGAAGCGGTGCGGCCACCGCGGGATCGAGATCGAGATCGGAATCCTGATCGAGAACGGAATCCGGATCGCGATCGGAACGCAGATCGCGATCGGAATTCCGACCGAGATCGGAACCCAGATCGAGAACGTGAGGGTGACCGCGGGCGCGACCGTGGCGAACGCGACCGCATGCGCCCCCCCCGGCCCGAGCCGGAGATGGCCGCTGCCGAACCGGTTGTCGAGGCCGCCCTGGACCCCGCCGCCGAAGGCATGCCCGTGGCTGGGGCGCCAACCACGTTGAGCGACGTTCGTCGCCGGCGGCGACGCCGCCGTGGTCGGCGGGGCGCCGGCATCGCGGCGACCGGAGCCGCGCAGGCGAATGGTGAAGATTCGGCGGACGTCGAGTTGGCCACTGCCGACGACTTCGAAGGCGGCGACGAGTCATTCAGCGAGCCGGATGCGTCCGAACAGGCCAAGCCTTCCGAGCCACCGGACCCCGACCAGCAGTGAAGATCGCGATCGTCGTCCAACGCTATGGCGCCGGCATCAACGGCGGCGCCGAGCTGCATGCACGCTACATCGCGGAGCACCTTGGCACGCACGTGCAGGTCGAGGTCTTGACCACATGCGCCTCAGATTACGTCACCTGGCGCAACGCGCTGCCCGCGGGCGCGGACACGGTCAACGGCGTCACCGTACGGCGCTTCCCAGTGGTCCGGGAACGCGATCCCGGAGAGTTTGGGCGCCACTCGGAGCGCGTGTTTAGGCAGCCGCATTCCGTGCGCGACGAGCTCGCGTGGCTCGACGCCGAAGGGCCGACCAGTCCCGAGCTGATTGCCTACATCAAGGCCGGCGAGGACGCGTTCGACTTCTTCATCTTTTTCAGCTTTCGCTATTACCACGCTTTCCACGGCATTCGCGCCGTGTCCGCCAAGTCGATTCTCGTGCCGACCGCGGAGCGCGACGGCGCGCTGGGACTGGCTATTTTCGGGCCGATTTTCCGAGGCGTCCGCGCCTGCATGTACAACTCGTTCGAAGAACGGGCGCTGATTCAGACCGCATCGAACAACCGCGACGTCCCGGGCGTGGTGGTCGGCGTCGGTTCCGAGATTCCCGCGCACATTAACCCGGTGCGGTTTCGTCAGAAGTTCGAGATGCGGGATCGTTTTGCGATTTATATCGGTCGCATCGACGAAAACAAAGGATGCGCGGAGCTGTTCGATTACTTTCAGCGCTACGCCCGGATGCTGGCGGCGAGCATGCACCTGGTGCTCATCGGCAACCCGATTATTCCCATTCCGAAGCATCCCAAGATTCATCATCTTGGCTTCGTCAATGATCAGGACAAGTTCGACGCGCTCTCGGCGGCCGAACTGCTGATCATGCCGTCCTATTTCGAGAGCTTGTCGATGGTGGCCCTCGAGGCGTGGGCGCTGGGAAAACCGGTGCTGGCCAACGGCCGCTGCGACGTGCTCAAGGGTCAGTGCATCCGCAGCAACGGCGGCCTCTACTACGACAACTTCCAGGAATTCATCGAGACGCTGCGCGCAATCGATTTCAACCCGATGCTGGCCGGGGCGATGGGCCGCAACGGACGCGAC
>JACCSI010000308.1 GCA_013813075.1 Acidobacteriota bacterium
GATACCCGTACACCGGGTCCATGACCGGCGGCGCGAAAAGCCGGGCCGGATCGGCGCGCGAAAAGCCGGCATTGCGGTCGCCGGTCCACTGCATCGGCGTGCGGACGCCGTTGCGATCGCCGAGATAAACGTTGTCGCCCATCCCAATCTCGTCGCCGTAGTAGATGATGGGCGATCCCGGCATCGAGAGGAGCAGGCTGTTCAACAGCTCGATGAGCGCCCGGCTGTGCTCCATTAATGGCGCCAGGCGACGCCGGATGCCGACATTGAGCCGCATCTGCGGATCCGCAGCGTAAGCCATGTACATGTAGTCGCGTTCTTCGTCAGTGACCATTTCGAGCGTCAGCTCGTCATGGTTGCGAAGAAACAGCGCCCACTGACAATTGCCGGGAATTTCCGGCGTCTGCCGCATGATTTCGACGATCGGCAGGGCGTCCTCCTGCCGAACCGCCATGAAAATGCGCGGCATCAGCGGAAAGTGATAGGCCATCTGACATTCGTCGCCATCCCCGAAGTACGGCCGAACATCCGCGGGCCACTGGTTGGCCTCAGCCAGCAACACGCGATCGGAATAGCGCGTCTCGAGCGCGCGGCGCAGCTGCTTGAGGATGACGTGCGTTTCCAACAGGTTTTCGCAACTGGTCGCCTCGCGCTCAATCAGGTATGGGACGGCATCGAGCCGCAGTCCGTCGACGCCCATATCCAGCCAGAAGTGCATCACCTCGGTGATCGCCTTCAGCACTTTGGGATTGTCGTAATTGAGATCCGGCTGATGGCCGAAGAATCGATGCCAGAAGTACTGCTTGGCGACTGGGTCCCACGTCCAGTTCGATTGTTCAGTATCGGTGAAGATGACCCGTGCGTCCGAATACTCGCTGCCGGTGTCGCTCCACACATAGTAATCGCGCTTGGCGGAGCCCTTCGGCGCCTCGCGTGCCGCCAGAAACCAGGGATGTTGGTCGGACGTGTGATTGACGACCAGTTCGGTAAAGATGCGCAGCCCGCGGGCGTGCGCTTCTTTGAGCAATAAGCGAAAATCGCGCAGTGTGCCGTACGCCGGATTGATGTCGCGATAGTTGGCAATGTCGTAGCCGTCGTCTTTCAGAGGCGACGGGTAGAACGGCAGCAGCCAGATGGTGTTGACCCCGAGATCCTGGATGTAATCGAGCTTCTGGATCAGCCCGCGAAAATCACCAATGCCATCGTCATTCGAATCGCAAAACGAGCGGACGTGGAGCTCGTAGATGATGGCGTCCTTGTACCAAGCGGCGTCGGTCGGAGCGGGCACCTGCTGGTTCATTTAGCGCTCAGGGCTGTCGTCTATGGCGGTCGCTGTAGGGAGGGTGGACTCGTCCGCCATGTCGACCGCGGCGGCGGAACGGTGGACAGCAAAAATATGCGCCGGCAGTTCGGGGTCGAGGCGCACGAAATTCCACGGCCCGGACCATGTGTAGACGCGATGGCTCAGTAAATCATGAACGGTATAGGTCTCGTGCTCCGGGATCAGCTGATCGGGAAGACTCAGGCAGACCCGGCCCTCGCGCGCGCCATCCGGGCTGAGCGACACCACCATCAATATCCGCGAGGCTCCGCCCGGTCCGATCTTGCTGTAGGCGATGAGATCCTCGTGAGTGGTCAGATGAAAGCGCAACCCGTGATTGTATTGCAACGCCGGCTGCGTGCGCCGGATCGCATTCACCTGCGCGATCAGGTCCTTGATGTGGTGCGGGCTGTCCAGTGGCCACTGCCGGAACTGATATTTCTCAGAGTGAAGATATTCCTCCGACCCCGGCCCTGCAGGCCGGTTTTCACCGAGTTCAAAGCTGCTGTAGATGCCGTAGCTCGCGCCAAGCGTGGCCGCGAGAACCAGGCGGATGCGGAAGGCGGGAAGGCCGCCAGATTGGAGAAACCTGTGCAGGATGTCGGGCGTGTTCGTAAACAAGTTCGGCCGGAAATAGTCCTGCATGTCGGTTTGCGTCAGCTCGGTGAAGTACTCCTCGATCTCCGCTTTCGTATTGCGCCACGTGAAATACGTATACGACTGCGTAAAGCCGATCTTGGCCAGATGGCGCATCACCTTCGGCCGTGTAAACGCTTCGGCCAGGAAAATCACATCCTGGTTGCGTGATTGCACATCGGCGATCAGCCATTCCCAAAAGCGAAAGGTTTTCGTATGGGGGTTATCGACGCGGAAAATCCGTACGCCGTGACCCACCCAGAACAACACCACGTCGCGTAACTCGATCCACATCGCCGGCCAGGCGTCCGATTCGAAGTCAAACGGATAGATGTCCTGGTACTTCTTGGGTGGGTTCTCGGCGTATTTCAACGTGCCGTCTGGCCGCCGGCGAAACCATTCTGGGTGGCGACTGGCGTACGGGTGATCCGGCGACACCTGGTACGCCAGGTCAAGAGCAATCTCAAGCCCACGCTGTTCCGCCTGCTGCCGAAACCAGCTGAAATCCTCGATCGTGCCGAGTCCAGGTTCGATCGCCGTGTGGCCGCCTTCGACCCCGCCAATCGCCCATGGGCTGCCGGGATCGTTCTCCTCTGCAACCAGCGTATTGTCGCGGCCTTTACGATTGGTTCTTCCAATCGGGTGGATGGGCGGCAGGTACAGCACGTCGAATCCCATCGTCGCGATTTCGGGGAGGCGTGACGCCGCCTCTCGAAACGTCGCGCTCCGCGTCGGGTGGCCACCCGCGGAACGCGGAAACATCTCGTACCAGCTGCTGAAACGCGCGCGCTCTCGTTCGACGAGGACGCGTCGCGTCGTACAACGCGTCGCCGCGCGCCGTTCGGCTGCCCGGCCCATGAGTGTGACGAGATCGGCGGAAAGGCCTGCGGCAGCGCGCTCTTCCAAGGGCTGGTCGGAGCTGAGGAGCGCGGCGGTGCTGACCAGGCTGCGCTGATCGTCGGCGGCGGTCGCCCGCACCGCCGCCGCGCGCACCAGCAGCGCGCCTTCGAGCAGTTCCGACGTCACGTTTTCTCCGGCCTTCACCCACCGCGCAAGTGCGTGGTGCCAGCTGGCAAAATGGTCGACCCAACCCTCGATGTCGTACTCGTAGCGACCGATCTCGTCGACCGTAAAGCTTGCGCTCCAGCGATCATTGCCGAGCGGCTCCATCGCCACTTCCAGCCACGGCGGTCGGCTGGCGCTAGCGACGCGGCGGTAGCGCAGCACCGCGGCGACCACATCGTGTCCGTCGCTGAAGATGTCGGCTTCAACGCGCACGACCTCGCCTGGCGTGCGCTTGATCGGGTAGCGGCCGTTGTCGAGATCCGGCGTGACGTGTTCGATGACGACCCGGCGCCGTCCTTCTTCGGGGAGAGCAACACGAAGGTCGAGCGCATCCAGGGACATGCCGTTGCCCGCGGCCTGGCGACCGCGGTGATGCCCCGCACCGGCGGCCGGCGCGGCGAGGTCGGGGTTGGCGCCGGAGGAATTGGGAGGGCGGCTGGTTGGCAATGGCGTCGGAGTCAGCTGACAGTCAGCGACGACGGGGAAACGTCAGACGACGATGATGATGGTGTCACGACGGCGCGCGGCAATGCGAGCTGAACCGGAGGTCGCTCCGGCCCTCTCCTGTTTTGGGTGGTCGAGCCTCGTGTTACCCGCCGACCCGCACCTGTTTAATGTGGGCGACGTGGTGCCGGCAATGCCATGCGTAAACCTGCACCAGAAAATCGACGGTGATCGTGCCCCACTGTGGATGTGTGGCCGTGCGCGCGAATTGCTCCGGCGACAGTGCCTCGAGCTGAAGCGTCAGGCGACGATGAACGCCTTCGAGAATCGACATGGAGATCGCAGGGTCCGCAGTCCGTGCATCGGGCATCTCGGCCCAGACTTCCTCCGGGTAGGTCTTGAGGGCTGGCGCCTCTTCGCTGAGCGCCAGCTTGATGCGGCTGTACGCGTTCATGTGACTATCTGCGAGGTGATGCACGACCTGACGCGCCGTCCACCCGCCTGCGCGGTACGGCGTGTCAAGGCCTTGCGGCGGCAGTTGCGCGAGAGCCTGCGCCACGTCGCGCGGCAACGCGTCGAGCTGCGCGATACACGTGCGTCGTGTTTCGGGCGTGGCGTCCTTGTCGAGCTCGAACTTGCCAACGGGATAGCGAGGGTCCATGGCCGATATCATGCGACGAGCTGGCGGCGTCGGCAAGCGCTGTCCTGTCATCGTTTCCATGAACCTGCTTCGCGCTTGCAACCTTTGGCTTGACACGGCCATCCAAAAGTCATGAAGCGCACTACTCTCGCCACCACCTTTCTGTCCGCCGCGCTGATCACGACTCTCGTCCCCGTGGCGCGGCCTGCGGCTGCGACGTCACAGTCCGACGCCTCCCCAGTCACCGCGCGCGGCGACTGGACCGCCGACGCACGCAATTGGGGATCGAGTGACGAGGGACCGCGGCTGCAATTGAATCTCCGCTCGATCGAAGGATTCAACAACTGGGGTTTCGGAGTGCTCCTGAGCGAGCTCGAGGGGCTGCCGCCGGCCGCACACACGGGTGCCGTCAACGACGCGCGATTCTCATGGGCCAAAGAGGCCGGCATGTTCCGCTTCCAGGGCACGTTCGACAACGGTCGCGGCAGCGGTTCGTTCACCTTTTCGGCCAATGCCAGTTATGTGTCGGGCATGGCGTTGCTTGGGTATCGCAGTCTGTCGACCGACACCCTGCTGCGTCTCGCCGTGCTCGACGTGACCCACGCCTATGTCCGCAGCCTCGGCGACGCCGGGCACAAATCGATCGACCTCGACGAACTGGTGAGGATGCGCATTCATCGCGTGTCGGCCGAGTTCATTCGCGATTTTGCGACGCTCGGACGCCGGGGATTGACGACCAGCGAGCTCATCAAGCTGCGCATTCATGGCGCGACGCCGGAATTCGAGCGGGCCATGCAGGCGGCGGGCTTCAAGGGGCTGACGACAGACGAACTCGTGAAGTTCCGGATCCATGGCGTCACTCCGGACTTCGTCACACGGATGGCCGCGTTGGGGTACCGTGATCTCGACCGCGAGCACCTCGTCAAGTTTCGCATTCACAAGGTCACCCCTGAGTTC
>JACCSI010000322.1 GCA_013813075.1 Acidobacteriota bacterium
CAACAGGACCTCCCAGGAATCCTGAGGGGCGAAGCCCGGGACTGCAGCGGGCCCGGGACGAACAGCCGCGACCAACTGCTCGACGGTGAGAATGTGGTGCGACCGGTCCTCGGGCACGCGAACACCAAAGCGCTGCTCCAGTGCGGTCAGCAGCCCCACCCGTTCCATCGAGTCGAGTCCGAGATCGAGTTCGAGATTCGAGTCCGGCAGTACGACAGCGCCCTTCGCACGCGCGGCAATGATTGCCACGGCCGCGATTGCGTCAGGGTCCTCGCGCCACTGGAACGAGATGGTTGCAGGGTGGATAGCGGCACGCGTCGCGTCGCGCGATTTCTGCTGCAGCCGTTGCACGATCTCGTGACGCTTCAGCCTTCCCATCGTGGTGCGCGGCAATGGCTCGAACGACAGCTCGTAGCGAAATACCCGCTTGTGTAAAGGGAGACCAATCGCCAAACTTTCCATTTCAAAACGAATCAGGTCCCCGACGTTCACAATCCGCCGTGCACGCATCACGTCCATGTCGGGCACGACCACTGCCAGCAAACGCTCGGTCGATGCGCCCGCACTCCTCAGGACGCACATCTCTTTGACGAACTGCGACTTGCAGTAATGGGCCTCGATTTCTTCCGGGTAGACGTTCTGCCCGGATGCCAGGACGACGACTTCTGTTTTACGGCCGGCGATCGTCAGGCGTCCGTGCGCATCGAGTCGGCCGAGATCGCCAGTAAGGAACCAGTCGCCGAGCATGACGTTCGTGGTGGCGTCCGCGCGATTGAAGTATCCCTGCATCACGATCGGGCCGGCGATGGCGATCTCACCGTTGAGTTCACCATCGGTCCCCGGCATGACCTTGAGCTCGTGTCCTGGAAGCGCCCGCCCGACGGAATCAAGGGGCGCGTCAGCCGGGCTCGTGATCGTGGCGGCGCCAGCTGTCTCAGCCAGTCCGTACGCCTGCAGGATCGTAAAACCCAGCGCGTACAGGTCGCGGCCGATCCCAGGATCGAATTTCGAGCCGCCGACAATGAACCATCGCACCTGCGGGCCGACGGCGTTGTGACTTTTGCGGAACAGCGTCGGGCCGACATTTACACCGACTCGGCGCAGGCGAAAGCTTAGGGCCAATGCCGCCGCGACCATCGAGCGCTTCAAGAGGCCGGGCCCCGCAACCTCACTCATTGCGCGCTGGTGAATGAGGTCGACGACCCGTGGGCCGCAGGCGAAGATGGTGATGCGATGGCCTGACAACGCGCGCACCAGATCGGTGGAGACCACGGCGTCGAGAAACACGACTCGCGCGCCCACCAGGAGCGGCAACAGCACGTTGGCTAGCTGCCCCCAGGCATGAAACAACGGCATCACGCCGAGCACACGGTCGCTCTCGCTGACATCGGCAACCGCCAACACCCCGTCCCGTTCGGCAATCAGGTTCCCGTGGCTTAGAAGGACGCCTTTCGGGTCGCCGGTCGTACCCGACGTGTAAAGGATGACCGCGGCGGAACTTAGAGTGCTGGGAGTGCTCGGGGGGATGAAGATAGACAGGGGGACGAGCGCACTCAGATTGCACAGCACGACGTCAGTGCGCCCTTCAAGGACCTCACGTGCGACGGCTTCAAGGCGGTCGTTGACAAAGAGCACTCGAGGGGAGGCGTCGTCGACAATCGCTGCCAGTTGCGCCGGCGACAGGTCCGTGTCGATTGGCACGGCGACGCCGCCCGCGCCCAGCACACCGAAATATGCGGCGCACCACTCCGGAGCGTTGTCTGCAAGAATGGCGCACCGCTCACCGGCACCGACGCAAATAGCCACGAGCCATGCGGCGCGCGCGATCGCTGCAGCGTGTAGCTCGCGGTAGGTCCATCGTTCGACGCGGTCCGCATGCTGCATCTCCACCGCCGCGCGATCGGGACAACGCGCGGCCGTCGACTCGAACAGCTGCCAGAGGTTCACTGCGGGGAATCTTATGTCGCCGCGGTTACACTAACGACTGGCGATGTGGATCCTGGAATCTGCCGGCCCCGAATACTCGTGGCTCTTTCGCATCTTGCCCGGCACGTTGAAGACCATGGGACGGGCCGCGCGCGCAGATTTCGTCGTCGACGCTCCGCTCGTGTCGAGGCTGCACTGCCGGCTCACGCTCGACGACGACGGTCGCCTCGATATCGAAGATCTCGGCAGCACGAACGGCACGTGGGTCAACGGTCGAAAGGTTGAGAAGGCGCCACTGAGCCCGGACGACAAGGTGAGAGTCGGGCGGGTCGAGTTCGACGTGCGACACGAACCGGCAAACGATTAGCGGCGTCGTTGCCAATCCAATACAAACGGATTGGTCTGACGCTCCTGGCCGATCGTGGTCGCTGGACCGTGGCCCGAGTAGACGCGAGCGTCGTCGCTGAAGCTGAAAAGCACTTGCGTGATGGAGTGCAGCAAGATCTCATGATCTCCGCCCGGCAAGTCGGTGCGGCCGATCGATCCGGCGAACAGCGTGTCGCCGACAAACAGGTCGTTGGCCGCTTCGCCACGTCGACCGACCTGCAGGCAGACCCCGCCCGGACAGTGGCCCGGTGTGTGGTGTATGAGTACGTCGTACTCGCCAAACGCGACCGGCCCCTGGCCATCGTAGTACACGTCAACTGGCGGCGGCTGCTCGACGTCCAATCCGAACAGACGCCCGTGGGCGGCTGCCTGGTCATACAGAAAGAGATCGTCGCGATGAAGGTGAATCGGCGCCGCCAGCGCGCGCTTGGCACGACCGACGCCGCTGACGTGGTCGACGTGCGCGTGCGTCAACAGGATGGCCTGCACCTTGAGCTGTTCGGCCGCGATAAACGCCAGCAACTCGTCCACTTCGTCGCCCGGATCGATGAAGACGGCTTCGCGAGTGACCTCGCAGCCCACCACGAAACCATTCTTGAAGAAAGGGGCGACCGCCGCCGAATCCAGGATCATGGTCTTAGAATACCGTCATGATTCTCGTCATCGCCGACGACCTCCTGTTCCGGTCGAAGATTTCTACCGCCGCCAAGGCGCTGGGAGTGGTCGTGGGCGCCGCCACGACGCCGGATGCGGCCGTTCAACGCGCCCGGGACGACAAACCGACGCTGGTGCTGCTCGACTTGGATGGTCAGCGACCTGCCCCGTTTGAAGTACTGCGACGGTTTGCGGCGGACGACGAGCTGCGCGGGTTAGAAACGCTGGGGTTTGTGTCGCACGTCCATGCGGACCTGGTGCGGCAAGCGCGCGAGCTCGGGATCGGGACGGTGTTGGCCCGCAGCGCCTTCGTCGCACAGCTGCCAAGCATCCTGACGCCCCACGCGACGGCGCCACCACCTTGATGAGCGCCCACAAGAACCAGCCAACGCTGCAGGACATTTACGCCGCACGGCGACGTCTGCAACCCTACCTGCGTGAGACGCCCCTGCTGCATTCGCCATGGCTGTCGTCGGTGGCCGATGCGATGGTGGAGTTGAAGGTCGAATCGCTGCAGCTGACGTCTTCATTCAAGATTCGTGGAGCGCTCAACGCCACATTGCGTCTCGTCGCAGCAACGGCATCACCGCCGACCATTGTGACGGCGTCGGCCGGGAACCATGGCCGGGCGATCGCGCTGGCGGCTGAGCGACTCGGCGTTCGCGCCATCGTCTTCACGCCGGCGACCGCGCCCGACACAAAGAAAGCCGCGATCCGGCGCCATGGCGCCGAGCTGCGCGACGACTCGCCCAATTACGACGCGGCGGAACTGGCCGCACGCGAGTACGCACAGCTCGAAGGCGCCGTCTACATTTCGCCGTACAACCACCCCGATGTCATCGCTGGCGCAGGCACCATCGGGCTCGAGATTCTCGAGGCGGCGCCGACGCTGGACGTCGTGATCGTGCCCGTCGGTGGAGGTGGCCTCATCAGCGGGCTGGCGCTGGCCATCAAGACCGCCGCGCCGGGCGTGCGCGTGGTCGGCGTCGAAGTGGACGCGTCACGGCCATTTGCAATCGGCATCGAGCGGGGGGCAATTACCGAAATCGACGTGGGCGCGTCGCTCGCCGACGGTTTGACCGGGAACCTCGAACCCGCGGCGATGACGTTCGAGTTGGTGCGTCGACACGTGGACGACCTGGTCAGCGTCAGCGAGGATGATCTGGAGCGCGCGATTCGCGGCCTCGTCAGCGAGGACCACCTGGTCGCGGAGGGCGCCGGCGCGGCCGCCGCCGCCGCCGTGATCGCACACAAGGCGGTGCGGCGCGGTCAACGCGCAGTTGTGATGTTGACCGGAGCGAATATCGACCTTGCCAAACTCGCGGCGATCGTCGCGTGACCCCGCCGTCCGTTGGGTGACTCGATGCTCTGGATTCCGGAACATCGCAACACGCGTGCGTTCGTGTGCCGCGGCTACTCACCGACCCGCCGCAGCATGGCGGCGAATGTGGCCACGGACTCGAGCTTGCCGCTTCGAACGCGAGCAACCAGAGCTTGAATTGCCTGCATGCCCGTCAGGCCGGCGCCGCTCGGCTTTCCCGCCAGTTCGACGAGTAGGTCAGTCAGGGCGACGAAGTCGGCTTCGATTCGCGGTTCGACAAGGGTGTGCAGCGACGGATCGCCGAGGCGATCGAGCTTGGCCTTGCCCTTCAGCGTGATCAGCACTGTGTTCTGCGAAATGGAGCCGTGCACAATTCCGCGGGCGTGGAGTTCGGCCACTGCATCCGCGATCTCGGTGACGATCTCGGCCGCGCGTCTGGCGTTGAACGGCTGCCCACCGCTGACGAGCGCAACCGACTGTGCCGGCACGAATTCGTACGCCAGCAGCACCCGGTGATCGGCGAGCGGCACGACGTCGAACAGCGTCACGAGCGACGGGTGAAAAATTCTCTTGGCGGCGTCGGCCCGTGCCAGAGCCACATCACCCCCATCATTCGGCAGAGGCAGGTCGCGTAACACCACCGTCTGCGCGGTCTGAAGATCCCGCGCCCGCTGCGGCACGCCGGCGCGCGCAGTATCGAGTGGTTGATAGCGCCCGGCGATAAGGCTCACGATTTCTGCGGGCGCGACGGCCGGATCTCTACCCGGCTCGGCAAACTTCGCGCCGGATGGGCCAGCAAATCCACAATCACCTCGGCGATGTCCTCGGGCAGAAGCCTCCACTCGCCACCGGCGTCGGTTGCGCGGCCGGAGAACTCGGTGGCCACCGACCCCGGCAGCACGTAACTGACGCGAATGTTGTCGTGCCGCAGCTCCTGCATCAGCGCCTCGCTGAACGCGTTGAGCGCGGCTTTCGACGCACAATACGCGGCGCCACCCGCAAACGGATTGTTGCCGGCCAGGCTGCTGACGCTGATAATCCACCCGCACCCGCGCGTGCGGAGGTGGGGGATCACCGCTTTGCAGCAGTGATAGACGCCGGTGATGTTGGTGTCGATGATGCGCCGCCACTCGTCATGCGACAAATCGACGATTGGCGCTCCGGTGCCGACGCCGGCATTGTTGATAAGGACGTCGATGCCGCCGAACCGTGCGACCGTCGCGGACATCGCCACGTCCACCGAGCCGGCGTCGCGTACGTCGCAGGTGAGCGGAAGTACCCGATCCGCAGCACCGCATCGCACCGCCAGTTCGCGCGCCGCATCTCGGACCCGCTCTGAAGACGTGGCGGCGATGGCGACCGCGTCGCCCCTGCGAAGCAATGCGTCGGCCACCGCAAAGCCGATGCCGCGGGAGCCACCGGTCACAAAAGAAACTCGCGTCATGCAACCTATACAATATCTCCGTGCGGTCGATCGTCATCCTCGGCGCTGGCGAACTCGGCGGAGCGCTCGCTCGTCAGGTCGCCGCGGCGGACATCGTGTCGCGGGTCGTGCTCGTTGACGACGGGGGCACCGTGGCTGCAGGGAAAGCGCTTGACATCCGCCAAGCCGCCCCAATCGACGGATACTCGACCGACGTCGTCGGCAGCACGGACGAGACTGCCGTGGTCGGGGCTGATGCCATCGTGATTGCCGACCGCACCGCCGGCGCCGAGTGGCAGGACGACGCGGGTGCGGCGCTGGTGCGGCGCATCGCGCATCTCAACCACTCGGCGATGATCCTCTGCGCGGGCGCGCGTCAGCTGGAGGTCGTGGAACGCGGCGTTCGTGAAGGTGGCATTGCGCGCCGGCGCCTGCTCGGTTCCGCCCCCGAGGCGTTTCGATCCGCGGTGCTGTCCATGACCGCGCTCGAAGCGGGGTGTTCGCCGGGCGAGATCTCGCTGACCGTCCTCGGCCGTCCGGTGAATCACCTCATCGTGCCGTGGGACGACGCGTCAATCGGCGGCCGCCGCGCCACCGACGTACTCCCCCCTCCCGCGATCACGCGGCTGGACACGCGCCTCGCGCGCTTATGGCCACCAGGTCCGCTGACCCTTGCCTCGGCGGCGACGCGTTTCCTGGCCGCAGCAGCCACGCGCGGCCGGGCCACGCTCTGTGCCTTTGTCGCGGTCCCTCGAGACGAAGGCCCTGCCGGTCGCGTGGCGATGCTGCCAGTGACGATGAATCGGGCGGGGATTGCCACCGTCTTGGCGCCGGCACTGAACGCACGGGATCGCGCCAGGCTCGACACCGCCCTCCACGGCTGATCGCCGGGCGCCGCCTCCTCACCGCCGCTACTTAACCGCCGCACCGCAAGACAAATCGTGCGAGGTCATAGGGCCCGCCGATACCGATGACAAGGTCGGGCGGATGGCTGCCAGATACAGGGCGATGCCCAAGGCAATTCCAAGAGACAGGGTGATAGCGATCTACGTATTGGGTCGGCGACGTCCAGCGTGGCGTCACGGCGCCACCGCGGCCGCGACCGGTTCCCGGTGGCGCGCTCCCTCCGCCACCTCGCGCTCGAACACGGCGGCGAATTGCTCGATGACGCGATCTTCCACACGCGCCATGGCCACCGCGTGACCGGTGCGGGCCTGTAGCGACGTCACTCCACGGTCGCTGATGCCGCACGGAACGATCAGGCCGAAGAAGCTCAGATCGGTGTTGACGTTCAACGCAAAGCCATGGCTCGTCATCCACCGCGAGATTCGGACGCCGATCGCGGCAACCTTCTCGAGCCCGCGCGACCCTCCTTCCACCCATACCCCGGTGAGTCCGGGCAGCCGCTCGGCCGCGAGACCAAAGTCATTACAGGTACGGATCAGCACGTCTTCGAGGTCACGGATGTAGCGATGGACGTCCTGTCGGTCCGGACGAAGGTCGAGGATCGGGTAGCCGACCAGCTGACCGGGTCCGTGATACGTCATGTCGCCACCGCGGCCTGCTTCGTGAACGGCCACGCCGCGGCGGGTGAGCTCTTCGTCCGTGGCGAGAATATTGGCGCGGCTGCCGCGGCGAACGCCAACCGTCAAGACGTGCGGATGTTCGAGCAGCAGCAGCGTATCGGCGATGCGGCCGGCCCGACGCTCTTCGACCAGGTGACGTTGCAGCTGCAACGCTTCGTCGTATGCAACCCGACCGGGACGAAGGACGTGGAGTGGCCGCAGGGTTAGACCTGCGACGGATCGAAAGTCTCGATCCCTTTCTTGACGTCAGCCATGAACTGGTCGGCGACGGCTCCATCCACGAGGCGGTGGTCGTAGCCGAGCGTCAGGTAGCCCATCAGCCGAATGCCGATCATGTCATCGATGACGACTGGGCGTTTTTCGATGGTGCCGACGCCGAGAATCGCCACCTGCGGTTGATTGATGATCGGCAGGCCGAAGTGCGCGCCGAAATTTCCAGGGTTGGTGATGGTGAAGGTGCCGCCCTGCACTTCCTCCGGGTTGAGCTTTTTCGCGCGCGCCCGCTCGGCGACGTCCGCAATAGCGCGCGACAGGCCCAGAATGTTCAACTCGTCGGCGTGCTTGACCACCGGCACGATCAGGCCGGCTTCAAGTGCGACCGCGATGCCGAGATTAATCTCACGCTTGTAGGTGACGTGCTCGGCGTCCATCGACGCATTGATCACTTTGTGGCGCCGCAGACAGTCCACCGCCACCTTGGCAATGAATGACGTGAAGGTCAGCTTGACGCCGCGCTGCTCGTAATCGGCTTTGCGCGCCTTTCGGATCTGGTCGACCTTGCTGTAGTTGACCTCGAACACCGAATATACGTGAGCCGACGTCCGCTGGCTGACGATCATGTGTTCGGCGATCTTCTTGCGCATCACCGACACCGGCACGACCTCCGCATTCCCCGCGGGTGCCCGGCTGTCGTCGCGGCTTTCCGGGCGCTTGGGTGGAATCTCGCCCTGCCTCGGCGGTGTGTCCGTCTCGGCGGGCATGGGCTGCTCGAGGTATCCGAGGATGTCCTGCTTTGTGACCCGGCCGGCGATGCCGGTGCCGGTCAGTTGCTTCAGATCGACTCCGTGCTCTTTGGCGATGCGTCGGACCAGCGGTGAAGACTTCTGCCGCCGCAGGTCGTCGACGGTTTCTTCCGGTGCCGGCAAAGCCGTCATTTCCTGGACGGCACCACCGGCCGGAGCGGCTGGGGCCGGACTCGACGGGGACTTCGCGGAAGACCCGTCGCCCTGGGATGCCGGAGGAGCGGCCGTCCCAGTTGGTGGGTCCACCGCGGGTGCGGCGGAGCCGGCGGGCGCCATCCGTTCCCCTGCTGCGCCGATCGTCGCGACCACGCTGTTGACGGGGACCGTTTCGCCTTCCTTCACCGAGATATCCAATAACGTGCCCGCGGCAGGTGACGGGATCTCGGCATCGACCTTGTCGGTGGAGATCTCGAACAACGGTTCGTCGCGGTCGACGCTGTCGCCAACCTTCTTAATCCAGCGGACGATCGTACCTTCCGCGATCGATTCGCCCATCTGGGGCATTACTACGGGTGTAGACATATCGGCTTTCGGCTTCCGCCTTTTTCAGCACTCAGCACTCGTTACCGGCGCTCCACTCGGCGCTTCTAGATGTGGATGGCCGCCCCGTGCGCGGCGTGCGACGCCTCACCCACCGCCTCCGACATTGTCGGATGTGCATGGATGGTCTTCACAAGTTCTTCGACAGTACATTCGAGGCGGAGCGCGAGTACCGCTTCCGCGACAAGTTCGGTTGCCCGCGGACCGATGATGTGCACTCCAAGCACTTCGTCGTATTTCCTGTCGGCCACGATCTTCACAAAGCCATCGGTTTCACCGGCCATTCGGGCCCGCGCCAGCGCTTTGAACGGGAACGAGCCCACACGGACGTCGTAGCCCTTCTGTTTGGCCTGCGCCTCGGTCAAGCCGACACTGCCAATCTCCGGTTCGCAGTAGGTACAGCGTGGCACGTGGTCGTAATTGATCGGGCGGGCCGTCTGGCCGGCAATGCGTTCCGCCAGCAGGATGCCCTCCATTGACGACACATGCGCCAGTTGGTAATGAGGCCCACCCATGGTGATGACATCGCCGATGGCGGAGATACCCGGCACGTTGGTGCGGAACAGGTCGTCAACGACGATGTAACCACGATCCAGCTTGAGGCCGACCTTATCGACGTCGAGCCCTTCGGTAACAGGACCACGACCGGTGGCGACCAACAGGATGTCGACGCTCAGCTTTTGCGGCCTACCGCCCTGATCCATTTCGAGATCGACGCTTTTGCCGTTGACCTTGGCCGACGTCACCTTGGTACCGGTCAGCGATCTGATGCCGCGACGCTTGAAGGTCTTTTCAAGTTCGGTTGACACTGTCTCGTCTTCGCCAGGCACCAGGCGCGGCAAGAGCTCAATGATCGTGACGTCGCTGCCATAACTCTTGAAGATCGACCCGAACTCCACGCCCACGGCGCCACTGCCCATGATGGCGATGCTCTTGGGCACTTCGTTGAGGTGTATGGCCTCGTCGCTGAAGATGATCTTCTTGCCATCTGGCTCGATGCCAGGGACGCTGCGCGGCGAAGAACCGGTCGCCAGGATCAGCTCCTTCTTGGCGGACAATGTCTGCTTGGTGCCGTCGTGCAGCGTCACTTCCACGGATTTGCCAGCGGTGAGCCGAGCGGTCCCTTTGACCCATTCGATCTTGTTCTTTTTGAACAACATCTCGATGCCACCGGTGAGCCCGGTGATCATCTTGTCCTTGCGCGCGTGCACCGCCGGCATGTCAATGCGCACTGCGGCGGGATCGAAACCGATCAGCCCCCACTCCTTCCCTGCCTGCGCCACTTTGAGCGCGTGCGCGTGCTCGAGCAGCGCTTTGGTCGGGATGCATCCCCAGATCAGGCAGGTGCCGCCGAGCGTCTGCTGTTTCTCGACGACCGCCACCTTGAGCCCGAGTTGCGCGGCGCGAATCGCACCGACGTACCCCCCGGTCCCAGCGCCGATCACGACGACGTCGTACTCGTTAGACAAAAATCCTCCAGAAAGAGCCGAGAACGAAGAATCTCCAACTGTCGCTTGGAACCCGCGATTGCGTCAAGACGAACGCTTGATGCTTGTCAGCGGCACAAACGTCTGCTGGACGTGAGGTTGCCTGGCAGTGGTCTCTTCCGCGGTCGGCGCGAGTGCTTTGACGCGCGTCTTGAGCTCGCCGTGTTCGAACTTCAGTTCCCAATACTGTTCTGCTAAGAGGCCCAGGCGGCGCGCGACCCCACGAGCCGTCGCCAGCGCCGCCAGCGCGACCAGCCAGCCGCTGCCGGCCACGAGCCACAGCCATTCCATATGCCAACGACTATACTCCCCGACGGGATGAGCGTTCGGCGCAAGACAATCCTCGTGGTCGACTCGGGAGAAAGTACACGGCAGCAACTCGCGACACCCCTGAAGCGGGACTATCGTGTCGTCCGCGCTCCCTCCGGAGAAGCGGCCCTCAGCGTCATGGATCGCGAGGAAGTCGACCTCGTTCTCGCCGATGCCAGCCTGCCTGGCATCAACGGTTTCGAGCTGCTGCGCATCGTCCGCTCCAACTACCCACTTGCCGAGAGCATCCTCGTCACTACCGGCTCCGACCTCGACGGCGCCGTTCAGGCGATCAAGCTCGGCGCATATGACTACCTGAGCAAGGACGTCGACCCGGACGCACTGCGCGCCGCGGTGGGGCGCGCCTCAGAGCGGCAGGATCTCAACCGGCGAGTCATTACGCTGCGCGAAGAGATTCAGGAGCTCGGGAACCGCGACTTCGTTGCCGGACAGAGTCGGTCGATGGGGGAAGTACTCGCCGTCGTGCAGAAAGTCGCGCGGTTGCCGGCGACGATGTTGATCCTCGGCGAGAGCGGCACCGGCAAAGAGCTGCTCGCGCGCCTCATTCACCGCGAGGCCTCGCTGGACTCGTCAGGCCAGCCGACCGAGCGGCCCTTTATTGCGGTGAACCTGGCTGCGATTCCGCGAGAACTTGTCGAAAGTACGTTGTTCGGCCACGAGCGTGGCGCCTTTACCGGCGCAGTGCAGCAGCGCATCGGTAAGTTCGAGCTGGCGAGCGGCGGGACGCTGTTCCTTGATGAGATCGGCGATCTCCGGCTCGAACTGCAGGCCAAGTTGCTCCGTGCCATTCAGGAAGGAGAGATCGAGCGCGTCGGCGCGTCGAAGCCCATTAAGACAACCTTTCGGTTGATTGCCGCCACCAACGTGGACCTCGAACGAGCCGTCAAGGACGGCACCTTTCGCGGTGATTTGTTCTATCGCCTCAACGTCATTCCAGTGCGACTGCCCCCGCTGCGCGAACGGCTGGACGACCTGCCGGCGCTCGCGCAATTCTTCCTGCACCGCTACAACACACGTTTCAACAAGCAGATCACCGGGATTGCAGAGTCGACGCTGCGGATGCTGAGTCACGCCTGGTGGCCTGGCAACATCCGCGAACTGGAAAATCTGATCGAGCGGATGGTGGCGACGTGTGACGGCGACTGGATCACCGACGACGATTTGCCTTTGGACTTTCACGTCGCGGAACTCGAGCATCACACTGGCGAGGGGAGCCTGCTCGATCGCGCCCTCGCCACCTTCGAGCGCAACTACATCATCCGTGCACTGGAGCGTAACGGCTGGAACGTGACCCAGACCGCACGTTATCTTGGCGTGCCGTTGTCGACAATGAAGTTCAAGATCGATCGGCTGGACATTCGCGACATCGCGCGTCGCGTCAAGGGTGGGTAGACGGTCTCACCCGAGAAAGAAGAGACGCCGAGGGAGGGCGCCTCTTTTCTCGAACCAGGGCCGTGAGGGCTACTTGCGCGGGAGCACCGCGTCCTTCAACTGTTTGACGATGCGCGCCTTCACGACGGTCTTCGCCGGTATCTTGATCGGCTCACCGGTCGCGGGGTTGCGGCCCATACGCGCCTTCCGTTTCTGCACGACGAGCTTGACCATGCCTGGGAGCACGAATTCGCCCGAGCGCTTCAGTTCCTTTTCGCACAAGGCCGCCAGCTCGTCGAAGAACTCGCGCGACTGCGTGCGCTTCACCTCGAACCGCTCTGCGAAGTGTGAAAACAATTCCGACTTGCCCATCCTGCGGGCTTCAACCATCGTGTCCCCCTGGTCAGTGCCGCGCGCTAGTTACGGAGTCGCCGCGACAACGGCTGCGCGCACGGTGCAGCCGATCGCGGAAAATGGCGGAAAAACGTGCGGCATGTTAACGCGCGCATCATGGACTGTCAATCGAACCTGACGCACCTGGGCTGATAGTATTTTCGTATGTCCAGCGACGCGGTCGAAACTTTTCCCAATCCTCGTCCCGAGCGCGACTTCGAAATCGCCATCGACTGCCCGGAGTTCACCTCGATGTGTCCCAAGACCGGGCTGCCGGACTTCGGCACAATACGGATTCGCTACGTGCCCGATGCGCAGTGCCTCGAATTGAAAGCGCTCAAGTATTACCTGCTGACCTATCGGAACCAGGGGATGTTTTACGAGGCGGTCACGAACAAGATTCTGGACGATCTCGTCGCCGCATGCCGCCCGCGGCGGATGACGGTGGTGGGCGATTTCACGGCGCGCGGCGGCATTACGACCAGGGTGACGGCAGACTTCGTCGATGGACGATGACGTGTTTCGCGTGGCGCTCGAGGACACGTTCGACCTCCACGCCTTTGCCGCGGCTGAAGTCGTGGCCGTCGCTGAAGAGTACCTCCACGCCGCACACGACGCCGGGTTGACCGTCGTGCGGCTCATCCACGGTCGCGGCAAAGGCGTTCAGCGGGCCGCCGTCCACCGCATGTTGCGCGACCACCCGGCAGTAGAGGGCTATGTCGACGCGCCTGAGTCGCACCTCGGCGCGACGGTCGTTCGGGTCAAGAGGCGACCGCCGCGAGATTCGACCCAATGAGCACCCGCGCCATCGAGTCGATCTGCATGTGCAACTCGGTCGCGCGCAGACACGACACCGGCACCCCCGTATTGACCGCGGCCGCGACCGTGCGATAGTCGCTCGGCACCTGGAAGTCGATGGTCCGGCTCAGGACCTTTTCGATTTGCGAGACTGGCAGCACGCCATTGTCGGAGGTGCGATTCAGCACGATGCGCACACGCTCGGGGGGCACGCCCACGAGCCGCATCGCGTCGCTCAGGCGCTGCAGGTTGCGCAGGCAGGGAACGTCCGGGTTAGCCACCAGCATGACCACGTCGGACATCGTCAGGGCAGCGACGGTGGACGAGGTGAGCGTGCTGCCGGCATCGACGATGAGGAAGTCGTACATCGACGACATGCATTGCAACGTCTGCTCGACGCCTTCGTCGTCACGTGAGTTAGGACGGCCAAATCCCTCCGCGGCGGCCAGCACATGAAGGCCACAGTCGTGCTCGGCGACAAATCGCATCGCGAGCGCGCGGTCGCTCCAACCGAGCTGGTCGATGAGCTCCACGATGCTGTAGCGCGGACGAAGCCCGAGAAACACGGAGACGTCGCCGGGCCCTTGCTTGACGTCGGCAATCAGCGTGGGTCGCTCGGAAATCCGCCTGACGTCAGCCGCGCAGTTCACCGCCATCGTCGTGGTGCCCGTGCCGCCCTTGGTACCGAGAAAACTCACGATCATTTGTGATTGGCATCGCAACCCGTGTGCCGCCTTGTGCAGCAGATTTGTCTGCGTGTTTACGAAAGAATTGGACAGTCCGGGTTCGGAACCACTTGCATTTTCGTAACGGCACGCCCTCAATTGTCGCTGAAAGTCAGCGAGGTCGATTGCCACATCCCGACGTACCGCCGCTAAATCACGTGACGACGGTCACTTCGAGCCGTTGCGGGCGTCGGGCAGTGACGGGCACGGACGTTGCTGTAGAGCCGAGCGTTGGAGCGACCATGACGTCCCACGAAAAGAGAATCGATTTTGTCCGCCCCCCTGTCGACGAGTGGGGCATCTATGATCCCGAGCAGGCGGGTTTGGCTGCGGTCCTCGAACGGCTCGAGGTGCGCCGCCGCGCGGTCGGGGTGTCGCTGGCCGACGCGCTCGGAATGGCCGGGTCGATGCGGGATACCCGTCGCCTCGCGCACCAGGACTAGGCCGACTCGGCCCCGCCACCGCTTCGCCCGCGATTGCCGCGTTGCGCTGACAAGCGCAGTGACGGCATGTCGCTTGCCTTCATCACGTCCGCGAGCGTGTTGAGGGACTGAGAATCGCAGTTCCTGCGCCGCCCGTTCGGGAGGCAGCGTGCAGGAAATAGGATCCCCCTTTCGCGCCGGACAACACGTCGTCATTCGTGACGAGCCGTGGCGCGTCGTCGAAACCGAAGTCTTCGAATTCGTCACGGTGTTGACGATCCGTGGCATCGGCAACGACAACCGCGGGGACACGATGCGGGTCCTGACGCCGTTCGACACCGCCACCACGCTGGCGCCCGCCACCCGCATCATCCAACGATCACGCCGAGCCGTGCTCGCAGCCGCAGCGTTCGCCATTGCCGACGCGCCACCCTGGGACCAGTGCTGGACCGCCGCGTCCGCGACCATCGATATCCTCGGCTGGCAGCTCGAGCCCGCGATCGCCGCAGTGCGCGGTGACACCCGCATTCTGCTGGCCGACGAAGTGGGGCTTGGCAAGACGATTCAGGCGTCCCTCATCGTCTCAGAGCTGATGGCGCGCGGGCTCGCACAACGCGTGCTCGTGCTGACACCCGCCGCCCTGCGCGAGCAGTGGGCTGCGGAGATGGCGATGCGGTTTCGGCTGACTCCTGTGGTGCTTGATCAGGCCGCGCTTGCGGCGCTGAGCACGACGCTTCCCCCGGACATCAACCCGTGGCAAACAGCGCCGCTCATCGTGTCCTCGATTGACCTCGCCAAGCGACCCGAGGTGCGGGCCGCGCTGGCGTCGGTCCCGATTGATGTTCTCGTCGTGGACGAGGCACACCACCTGACCACGGCCAGCGACCGTGCCGCCGTTGTCGCGGATCTCGCGTCTCGCTCGACGTGGGTGGTGCTCGCGACGGCGACGCCGCACTCGGGTGATGAGCGCGCCTACCGATTCCTGCTCGGTCTCGGTGACGTTGGCGTCGACACACTCGCGACATTCCGGCGCTCGGCGGCCCACGTACGCACGGCACAATCGCGGCGATCGAAGCTCATTGCCGTCCAGCCGACCGCCGCCGAGTCTGCGCTCCTTGTCGCGACGATGGATTACGCGCGGGCGTTGTGGCGCAGCCGAGACAGCAGCGCGGGAGCTGGACTCGTCGCCGCCATCATCGCGCGACGCGCGGCGTCGTTGGCGTCGGCCGCCAGAAAGACTTTGCAGCGACGGTTGCAGTTGCTTCGTGAACGTACGGCTCCGGAGGTCCCGATGCCCCTGCCATGGGAAGACGACGACGCGGCTGATGCCGATGTGGCTGACGCCGTCCTGCGCGTCCGTGGACTGGCCGACCTCAAAGGTGAGATCGCGAAGCTCACGCACCTGGTCGCGTTGGCTGCCTCCGCGGAGTCCAGATCGTCAAAGGTGGCAGCCATCCGACGGCTGCTGCAACGGTCTCGCGAACAGCTCATCGTGTTCAGCGAGTACCGCGATGTCGTCGAGGTCGTGGCGACGGGGCTGCGCGACATCGCCCCGGTCGTCGTTCTTCATGGCGGACTCCCCCCATGCGAACGACGAGAAGCGATCCAGGCATTCACCGCGGGCCTGGTGCGCACATTGGTGACGACCGATGCCGCAGGCGAAGGTTTGAACCTCCACCAGCGCTGCCGGTGGGTTGTGAACCTGGAGCTGCCATGGAATCCACGACGCCTTGAGCAACGAATCGGTCGGGTCGACCGACTGGGACAAACGCGCCGCGTGCACGCCGTGCATCTCGTGCATCGCGGATCCTTTGAAGCCCGGGTCATCGCCCGACTGACTCAGCGCGCCGCAACGGCGCAACTGCCGTTCGCAGCCCCCCTTCAGGAAGACAAGCCATTGGCTGCCCGGAATCGACGGCTTAGGGCGTTCGCCGCAAGTCTCAACAGTTCCGCATCGCCAGCCGTCTATAGCGCGCGGCGACGTGTCACTCAGCGCCACCTTCACCTGGTCTTCAGCGCTTCGCTGGTAGACGGGTCGGGGCGCCTGGTCCGACGACACCTGAGTGCCCTCCGGGCGCACTCGTCGCTGCCAGTGATCACACGTGCTGCCCTCCGGGCGGTAACCACCAGGGCGGATGTGCGTGCGCTGCTCGCTGAGGACGTGCAACGCGCCGTGGCAGCGGCGCATTCGTCTTGCGCGCAGACTGCCGCCGCCATCGAGCGACGCTGTCACGCCATCGCTGTGGCACTGGCGGCGCGCCGTCAGCGAGCCAGATTCCAAGCCTCGTTGTTCGATCGACGGGCGGAACAACAGGCCGACGCAGACCACGCCGCGCTCGCGCAGTTACAGTCGCACGCGCAGAAGCGGGCGATTGAGGCGCAAGCGCTGCGTTGCGTCACGGCGGGGATGCCGCACCTGATTGCCGCCTGGCTAGGCGACTAGCAGATGCTTTCCGGGATTTCCGGCTCACTCATCGCGTCGGCGTTTCTCGAGGACGTCGTGCTGCCCGAGCTCGCGGCGTCCGCGGGCGACGGATGCGCGCACCGAGTGCGCGAGCTGCAGCGCTGGTGGCGACGCACCGAACGCATGCTCGGCCCGGCCTCGAGCGCGCGTGCGGTCGTGGACGTCGGCGCCGTGCCGTTGCTGGAAGTTCTGGGTTGCCAGGTGCAACAACTCGAGCCACACGGCGGCGGGTTCATCGGTGCGCTGCAAACACCCGGCGGTGCAGCGGTGGTCCTGCGCACGACGCCTTGGGGGGCCGACGCAGGCGCGGCGTGGCGGGACGCAGTGCGGGCCGGCCGCATGGCGCAGACCCGGTGGGGGCTCGTCTACACGGGCCCCGCGCTTCGTGTCGTGGATGCGTCGCGCACGTGGTCTCGTCGGGCGCTGGAGTTCGATCTGCGACAGTGCATTGCCGATGAACGCAGCGGGCCGGCGTTGCTCGCGTTGATTGGACGGATGTCCACTTCCGCCGCTGACGGCTTCTCGGCGCTGGTCGATCGGTCGGATGCGCATGGCGTGACCGTTTGCAGGCTGCTTGGCGACGGGGTGCTGGAAGCTCTGGCGGCGCTTCTCGCATCACTCGACGCAAGCGGGCGCCGAGATCCGCCCGAACCCGACGGCACGCGCGTGGTCTTTGACCAGGCGGTGACGTTGGTCTACCGATTGTTGTTCCTCCTCTTCGCCGAGGCGCGTTCGCTGGTCCCGATGTGGCATCACGTCTACCGAGACGCGTACACCATAGACGCCCTCTGCAAGCGGGCGACGGAGCGGCCGCACTCCCGCGGCTTGTGGCGGGCGTTCCAGGCCGTCTCTCGGCTGGCCCATGCCGGTTGCCGCGCCGGCGACCTGGTGGTGACACCGTTCAACGGCCGGCTGTTTTCGCCGCGTCACACACCGCTCGCCGAAGTCGCACGGGTCCCTGATGCGGTCGTCGCT
>JACCSI010000325.1 GCA_013813075.1 Acidobacteriota bacterium
CCCCGACGACGCGGGTCTCGGTGGAGTCGAAGGGAGCCGGCACCCGAAAGGTGATGCGCAGCGAGCCGATGCCGACAATGTCGCCGTTGGCGAGCGCCACGGGCGACGTGACGCGAGTGCCGTTATGAAATGTTCCATTCTTGCTCGCGACATCGTCCAGCGTGATCTGTTCGGTCGTCACCAACAACCGCGCGTGTCGGCG
Source organism: Acidobacteriota bacterium (assembly GCA_013813075.1). Taxonomy (GTDB): domain Bacteria; phylum Acidobacteriota; class Vicinamibacteria; order Vicinamibacterales; family UBA2999; genus JACCSI01. The sequence goes on from JACCSI010000325.1 coordinate 203, forward strand.
CGAGACCGATGACTCGTTGAGGCTTACGGCCACATCGGCGTCGCGCCCGATGACGTGCTCGCCGACCGGTAGGAGAAAGCGTTGAGCTCCCCACTCGAGCCAGCACGCAGGGCGATCCGGCTGACCTCCGCCTCCGGTCGCGACGATCTGTCCGTCGCCACAGAATGAATAGCCAACCCGGTGAATGGTGCGAATGTATGCCGAATCTCTGGGCGAATCGCCGAGCACGCTGCGAATCTCAGCGACCAGGTTCGCCAGGTTGGCCTCGTCGACAAAGGTGGCCGGCCACAGACGCTGCTGGAGCAATTCCTTGGTCACAACGCGTGGACGATCGGCAACGAGCATCACGAGCAAGTCGAACGCTTTGCGCGAGAGGTGGTGCTGCTGTTCGGCGGTCATCAACCGTCTGGTCTCGTCATCCAGAATGAACGGGCCGAAGGCAATCTTCATGGCGCACCTCTCGATGAATCCACTCGCTCATGTCGCATGCCGATGAGACGCACGACTGCATCACCGCCCGCACAGCTCGATGACCAGCCGCTCGAGCAAGTAGCGTGGCTCTCCGGCGGACGATTTAATCGCCAGATCGGTCCGGAACACGGCATCGATCCCGGTTTTGGCGCGATCATCGGGCTTCAATCGGCCCGCTGCCGCGCGGATCTGGCCGAGCACCATGACCGGTTGCGCACCGGCTTCGAACTGCGCGCCGACCTCGCGCAGCGCCTCACGGGCGTTGTTGTTCCAGATGGCGCGGCCGAGCGCGAAGTCTTCGCCAGGTTCAGATTGCGGCAGCACCATTTCCTTGACGTGGCGGGCAGTGACCGCCGGTTCGCCGGCGACAAACAGGACCAGCTTATCGACCTCGGCGCGAATCCGTCCCAGACTCAGCCCGGTGGCCTGCAACAGCAGGCTGATGGCTTGTGGGTCGATGGCGAGGTTGTCTTTGTCGAGCCGCGCCTTGATCCACCTCGCGGCGTCCGACGAATTATCGAGCGAGCCGCAATCGACGGAGACGGCGTGCTTGCGCAGCAGCTTCACCAGACGCCGATTGCTGTCGAGCGACCCGGCGACGAAGACGAGCGTGGTCAGCGGCTCAGGCGATTCGATGTAGGCCTCGAACTCTTCCAGCGGTGTCAGGCTCTTCTGACGCTTGCCGGGTTTCTCCGGTGCCGGCAGGTCGGCTTCGTCGTCTTTGGCCTTGCGCGGCGAGAGAATCCGTTCCGCCTCGTGGACCGCCAGCACGCGACGCGGCGCCATCATCGGCAGCGTTCGTGCGGCCGAGAGCAGGTCGCTGATCAGTTGGTCGCGGCCGCCGGCGTTGGTCGCCTCGTTGGCGTAGAAGGTTTGCACGTTGAACGCGTGCAGGCCCTCGTCGACCAGTGTGGCAAATTCCATCGCGAGATCGTGGCGCCCCTGAACGTCGTCGCCTTCAAGCAAGTACAGCGGCGCCGTGTTGCCCGACTTGATCTGCTTGCGGACTTCGGCAGGTTTCAACTCTGCTCCTTGTAGGTCGGGGCCGAAGGCCCCATCCTCCGTCTGGGTTCCGCGGGACTCCCGGCCCTCGCGCCAGTCACTGCCATCGACCGACTCACGCGTCCTCCTGGAGTCCGCTATCAGAAGGCTTCGAGAATTGCCGAGACCACTGAGCGCGCAAAGTCAGTTGACAGTCGTTCGATTGCCGCACGTTCCTGATCGAGGAATGCGGCGCCGTCAACGGTGCCGCCCGCGACACTGAGGCGGCTGGCGAGTTCGTACTCGTCTGAGAAACTCAGCGCCGGGTTTTCCCAGAGCGTTGTCTTCTTGGTGTTGTCATCGAACTTGACCGCAACGTTCACCGTAAAACGGTAACGCGTCGCCAGTTGCGCGTCGGTGAACCCGGCCGGCACCGCCGCAATCCCGGTAATCTCGCCCCGGACCACTCCATCGGCGCCAGTCTCAGTGGGTTGGACCGTGTAGCGGCCGCGACTCTGGAACTCGACCCGTACTTTCTCCGTGAACATCTGCTCCACCGTAATGAATGGCGTGCGGTTCAGAAACAGCGGAATCCCGACGGTTTGGATGTAGGACGGGAGAAACGACCCGCGCCCGGCGAGCGAGTACCCGCATGCCTGCGCGCCAGCCGCCGACGCGAGCAGCGGCATCGCACGCAGTAGCGCGCGCCGGGAGATCGTGCTATCCGACAACGACACTGACCAGCCGGCCTTTGGCAATGACAACCTTCTTTATGATCTTGCCCTGAGTGTACGGTTGAATGGCGGCATCCGCCAACGCCAGCGTCTCGAGTTCGGCGTCGTCCAGGTCAGGTGATACCGTCAGCCGCGATCGCAGCTTCCCATTCACCTGGACCGGAATAACGATTTCTTCCGCCCTGGCGGCAGCCGCGTCGTACCGCGGCCACGTCGCAGCCGAGAGCGATCCGGCGTGGCCGAACTGTTCCCACAATTCTTCTGCAGTGTGCGGAGCAAACGGCGACAGCACCACAATCAGCGATTCGAGCGCTTCCTTCGCGACCGCCGCGGCCTGAGGCGTCGGCTCCGAGTCCTGCCGCTTAGAGAAGGCGTAGAGGTCGTTGACCAGCTCCATCATGGCCGAGATCGCAGTGTTGAACTGCTTGCGGACGTCGGCGTCAAGCGTGACGCGGCGAATGGTGTCGTGCGTCTTGCGGCGGAGCGCTCGCTCCGAGGCCTCGAGGGTCGTTGTCGTCATCGGCGACGCGGTCAGCGCACGCGGCCGCCACTCCTGGGCGATGTGCCAGACGCGGTACAGCCACCGGAAGCTTCCGTCCAGACCAGTGT
>JACCSI010000335.1 GCA_013813075.1 Acidobacteriota bacterium
ATTCAGACCGGCAGCATTCTGGTCAGAGCCGCAGACGAACAAGGAGCCGTGATGCCGGGCGTGTCGGTCACGATTAGCAGTCCGGTGCTGGTGGCGGCGTCCATGGTAGGGGTCACCGACGGCAGCGGCGTTTACCGCTTCCCGTCGCTCGTGCCTGGCACCTATTCCGTCAAACTGGAACTGTCCGGATTTCAGACCCAGGTGCGGGATGGCATTGTCGTTCTGGTCGGCCAGACGGTGCCGATCGAGGTCGCATTGAGTGTCGCCTCACTCGCCGAGACCGTCACCGTGAGCGGCGTCTCGCCGACAGTTGACACGACGAGCGCAAATGTCGCCGTCAACCTCAGCGACGAGTTGATTCAGGGCACGCCTGGCGGCCGCGACATCTGGGCGCTGGTTGAAGCGAAGGTGCCGGGTCTCGTCATGAGTCGCCCGGACGTCGGGGGCACTTCGGGCGGCTTGCAGGGCACTTTCAGCGCACGCGGCACCAGCAGCGCGCAGAACACGTCATTCCTGAACGGCGTCAACGTCGGCGACCCCGCGGCGATTGGTGCCGCCGGCTTCTACTACGACTTCGACGCGTTCGATGATATCCAGGTCTCGACTGGCGCGCATGACATCACCGTACCGACCTCCGGCGTCTTCCTGAACATGATTACCAAGACCGGCGGCAACCGCTGGAACGGTTCGACCACCGTTACCTGGACGGGCGAGAGCGTCCAGGGCCGCAACGATACCGATCCGACGCTTCAGCGCTATGGTTTTCGTCCCAACGGCAACACCTCCGACTTCGTGTCCGACATCAACATCGCCGCCGGCGGCCCTCTGGTTGCGAACAGAGTGCGGTTCTTCGGCTCGTTCCGCGATTGGCGGGTCCATCAGAATGTGCCCGTGCAGAACGCCCAGACTGTCCTGGACCAGACCAACATCACGTCGGGTCTTGGCAACCTGACCTACCAGCCCACGCAGAATCATCGTGTGACCGGGTTCTTTTCGCGCCAGCGTTACAGCAAGCCGAACCGTCTCCTCAACAACGCCTCGGTGACGGTGCCGGAATCGACAGTCAACGAACAAGACATCTTCGACCTCGGGCAGGGGCTGTGGAATGCGGTCGTCGGCAAGAACTTCTTCCTCGATGCCCGTGGCGGAGTCAACAAGATCCTGTTTCCGACCTACTTCAATGGTGGCAACAACCAATCGATCGTCGACAACGCCACGGGCATCATCTACGGCAATAACGCGACCGAGGTCATCCGCGACCGCGAGCGGTATCAGGCCAATGCCACGGGCCAGTTCTATCTCGAAGAGGCCCTGGGCGGCCGGCACGAATTCAAGTTCGGGTTCGATTACTCGCACGCCAGGACCCGGAACGAGACGCACCGCGTCGATGATGTCGCCCTCACCTATACCAGCGCCGGCGGCGGCTTCGCACCGCAGAATGTCACGCTGTTTGCGACACCACAGAACGACGCGACGGCCTTGAACGTCCTGGCGCTCTTTGCGCAGGACAGCTTCAGCATCAGCCGTCTCACCCTCAACGCCGGCGTGCGCTTCGAGCAATTGGAGGGCTACCTGCCCGCACAGTCGAGTCCCGCCTCGCGGTTCGCGTCCGCAGGCATCGGCGGGTTCGACGCGCAGCCGCGCAGCTACGACGAACAGCGCGACATCGTGAAATGGAACTCGGCGGGGCCGCGCGTGAGCGGTGTCTTCGATGCCAGCGGTGACGGCAGAACGGCCGTCAAGGCGTCTGCCGGCCGCTACTATTACGTCCTCTCCACGGGCGGCGGCGGCGTCAGTAACGTCAACCGCAACGCCAATTACAGCGAACAGTACGCGTGGAGCGACCTCAATGGCGATCGCACCTTCCAGATCGGCGAGCAAACAGGCACCCCGGTTGTCAACGCGGTGGTCGTCAACAACCAGATCCTCACGTCAATCGATCCGGAATTCCGGCGACCGTACACCGACGAGTTCAGCGGCGGAATCGACCGCGAACTGATGGCCAATGTCAAGGTGAGTGCGGTGTTGACCTATCGCCGCGAGAAAAATCTGCAGGCGTCCCTCAACCCCGATAGCCCGTATGCGACGGAATTGACTGCGGCCGTGGACCCGGGACTCGATGGCGTGGTCGGTACCGGCGATGACGCGTCGTACGGTTTCTACGCGCGGCTCTCGCCAGCCAATCGCGTCATCATCACCAACGATCGCAACATCACGCAAAGCTACCGGGGTTTGGAGCTGACGCTGACCAAGCGCTTGTCGGACCGGTGGCAGATGCTTGCCGGCTACACGCGTTCAAAAAATCGCGTCGAGGGGGTAAGTGTCGACACGTCACCGAACTTCCTGATCAACGCGGACGGCAATATTACCGGTGCAGCGAACGCCGATCGTCCGAATCAGTTCAAGTTGACCGGCATGTACCTAATCCCGTTTCACGACATCATCTTGAGCGGGAACTTCTCCGCGCAACAGGGCCCGCCCGTGACGCGGCAGATCAGCCGTGCGGTCGGCTTTGCCACCAACCAGATTATCAACCTGGAACCACTTGGCAGCACGCGCCTGGACACCTTGACCAAGGTTGACGTCAGGGTCGGCAAGCTGTTCCGGCTCGGTGGCACTCGCAGCGTCGAAGCGACCGTCGACTTTGACAACCTGACCAACGCCGCGACGGTGTGGCAGGTGCGCAATCGGACGGAAGCTGCGGCCTTCACCGATCCGACCACCGGCGTCCGGCAGACATTGCCGCAGTTCCTGTCGCCAAGCGCGATTCTCGGGCCTCGCACCATCGTGTTTCGGGGTGCGTTCAAGTTCTAACAGGAACACGGCGTCGGACCGGGTTCCCCGCCGAGAGTTCAGTTACGGAGGTTACGGAGTTCGGACACGTGAACCCGGGCACCTTGCCGCGGGCAGCCGGTTGGGAACCGCGTGCTCGAACCCGGTGGTCCCGATTCATTCCTGCCTGAGCGCCTCGACGACGTTGATGCGCCCGGCGCGCCAGGCGGGGAGGTAGGACGCGAGGATGGCGGCGGTGGCGAGCACGATCGTGACGCCAATGTACGTGGGCGGATCCGTTGGCGTGACGCCGATCAAGACGCTGCCGGCGGCCA
>JACCSI010000366.1 GCA_013813075.1 Acidobacteriota bacterium
CGGAAACGCCCGTGGCGCCACGCGACGGCCGTGCATCGCGAACAGCGGCGTCCGGCCACGGCCAGGAACGACATCTGGAGTATGGACTTCGTCGCCGACGAACTCACCGACGGCCGGCGTTTCCGGACGTTGACGGTGCTGGATCTCTTTACCCGCCAGTGCCTCGACATCGCCGTGGGCGTGGCGACTGCGGGTGCTATAGGCCGCGCTCACGCGCAAGCGCCGTCGGCTCGATGATGGTGAGCCTCGAGTTCGCGCAAGCGGCAGCTGAGAGCAAACCGCCTACATCGCGCCCAGAAGAAACATCGCCCCGGTTGGAGCTGGACGCCCGCCTTCGGGTTCAATGCTCAGCGCAAACGCCTTCGGGCGCACCGCGACCGGCGCTCCGCTGACCACATTGAGGCGGCCGGCTGCATCGGGCGCGACAATGCCGGCACTGTGCGGCGTCTCGGCGACGATCCAGAGCTGATAGACCCGACCGGCGGGCAGCGCCGGCAGGTTCGTGGCCGAGAACACCAGACCGCTCGACGCGCTCCAGAATACCCGGCCGCGGGCCACCGGTGCCGACGCCTGGCCCGAAAGATCGACGCGCGCCAGATCGACCGCCGTGAGAACGGCGCTGGTCTGCCGGGCATCGACGGCTGCGCGCTCGAGCGTGGCGATGTGCTGCGTCATCGTAGTGAATTGCTGCTGCATCGCCGCGAGTTCAGCACGCACCTGATCGGCGTCGCGTTTATAGCTCCAGGCGAGAAGCCCGGTCACGAGGGCGGCAATCGACGCCGCGGCAGCAAGCCACGCCGGGAACGCAACAGCGCGAAACGCCGTGGTGTTGTGGCTGGTCAATGTGACGGGTTCTTGTCCGCTCGCCGTGGCCTGGGCGAGGACCCTGGCGCGAAGCGAGGCCGGTGGCTCTGTGGGATCCACCGCCCGGCCCAGGACTTCGAGAGTATGAAACATCTCGCGCGTTTCACGGCGGCACTCGTGACACCGTTCGAGGTGCGCCGCGAACGTGCTCCGCTCGGCGGCACTCAACGCGCCCAGGGCATAGGCTCCAGCCTGATCGCGCAGCGCCTCGTGCTCGCGTGTCATCTACCTGCCCTCGTCATACAACAGGGCCCGAAGCCGCGTTAACGCCGTCCGCATCCGGCTCTTCACGGTTCCGAGTGGCTCGCCGAGTCGCTCCGCGATTGCCGTTTGGGTCAGGCCCTCGAAGTAGGCCAGTTCGATGGGACGGCGGAATGATTCTCCGAGCTCGCCCAATGCATTGCGCAGTCGCGTCACGGTTTCGTTGCTCAGCGCGGCCGTCTCCTGCCCCGGCTCAGGCGATGGCATGTCGGGCAACGCCGTGCCAATCACGCCGTCGGGCCTGGCCGTGCGCGCTCGCAGGTGATCGATCGCCCGTGCCCGTGTCATCATCAACAGCCACCCGGTCACCGTGGCACGACCCACGTCATACCGCGACGCCTGCCGCCACGCCTGTGTAAATACCTCCTGCACCACGTCTTCTGCGTCGCTGACGTTGCTGACAATCCGGAGCGCCAACGTATACACCCCGCGCGCGTGCGCGTCGTAGAGTTCCGCGAGCGCAGTCGTCTCGCCGCGAGCCATGCGCCTCAGCACCCGTCGGTCCTCGGCAGCGGCCGCCTGGGCATCGACCGTGTTGGTCAAGGCCTCGACTCCCCTGAAAGTTTCCTCAATGATCCTCTACGCAAGTCGCCACTCAATGGATGGGCCGCACGTCGACCGAGGCAGTGTAACAGCGACATGACGGGCACACCTGCGGAATCGGGGCACCTTCGCGCCGAGCTGTCTGCCGTAGGAAAAATGAACGCGCGGGGCGCGAAAACGGTCGGGCTACGCGGAAGGTTGAGAAGTTTCGGAGGCTGAAGACATCCAATTCCGCCCGCGAGCCGTAGGGTTAAAGGACGCGTGTCGCGAATCGCCGGATAGCGATCCGCGATGAGCTAGTCTCGCACGCGTATTAGGAGTAGTCATGTTTAAGTCAAATAAGACGCAGTTCGTTGAGAGTCTCGTGGACAGCCAAGTCAGCCGGCGAGCGTTCGCAAAAAAGGCGATGGTCGCGGGGGCATTGGGTG
>JACCSI010000395.1 GCA_013813075.1 Acidobacteriota bacterium
GCCCACCGCGCCTGCCGCTCCAGAAACAAATACGCGATCACCGGCCTTGACCTCGGCCAGCTGTAACCCGACCCACGCCGTCAGCCCCGGCATGCCGAGCGCGCCGAGATGAAACGACAGCGGCTGCACATTCGGATCGACGGTGCGCAGCTCCGCCGCCGGCGCGACAAAGTAGTCGCGCCATCCGCGCATCGACTGCACGATGTCGCCGGCGTTGAAATTGCCGGAGCGCGATTCCATCACTTCGCCAATGGCACCGCCCTCCAGTACGTGGCCGACCTGGAACGGAGGCACGTACGACTTCGCTTCGTTCATCCGGCCGCGCATGTACGGGTCCACCGACATGAACAAGTTGTGCACGAGCACCTGTCCGTCGGTCAGGGCCGGCACATCGACGCGCGCGTGCTCGAATGTCGACGCCGTCGGCCACCCTTTCGGTCTCGCCGCCAGCCGGATCTCGTGTCCCGTCATTGAGGGCCCCGCGCCGTCGATGTCGACGTCCGCGGCGCCAGTGGCAGTCGCTGATACGTGCCGCCGAGCGGCACCTGATTGACGCCGGACTTCGTGTAGTCGCACACGCCCCCGGCAAAGATGCCGCGCAGACGCGTCATCTCGTCAGGGGACATCGTGACCCTGTACTCCTTCGCATCGAGCGGTTTCAGCTGGCACTTGAGGATGTCGTCGGTGATGTGCGCGCCGGCAACCAGACGCGGGTTCTTGTGGTTTGGATACAGCGCATTGCATCTTCCTGGCCCGTCAAACGTGGCCACCTCGTCGATGCGTGCGCCCTCGGCGTCCCAGCAGCCGTCAACGGCAGCGGCCGGCCTGGCTCGCTTCACCTTGTCGTGCGCCGCTGCGGCCGATGTGTCTCTGGTAAGCGTATCGAGCCACTCGGTCATGGTGTCGATGGCCAGACCCGTCACCCGCGTCGCAAGTCCGGCAGTCCCATTTGGATAGACCCAGAGCACTTGATTATCGACGCGGCCATTGGCCTTGCGCAGCCGCTCCCGCATGGTGAAATCGCGAAACCGATCGTGAATGTCGCCGACGGCATCGTTGTAGCTGCGGTAATGCAGCATCGGCACGGTCGGTAGACCACCGGCGCCGCTGTTCAGCCGACCGGCCGCATAGGCGAGGCGCAAGGACTCCGGGTCGGCGACGCTGCGGGTCGCACGGACGACGCCGTCATTATCGAAGCCACCGATCGTTTCGTTGAGAGCGACGAATTCCGCGGGCGTGATTGTGCCGGCGTTGACCGCCTCGAGGCCGTATTGCACCCCGACATTGTCGAGCGAGCGGCGCGCGAAGCCGGTGACCGGGTCGCGCCCGAAGCTGGCCACGTTGGTGTCCCACATCGTGCACCGCGCACCCTTGGGGTTGGTCACCGGGTCGTAGACCTGTTGCGCGGGGATGCCGCAGCCGCGGACATTGGCCGCGACGATGATGTCGATAAACGACCGCTCCCATGCGCGGCAGGTCCCCGGCGTGTAACCCTCAACGGCGGTCTGCTTCACCTGTGTCCAGGTCGCGGGGTCGGTCTTGTAGACGTTCATCAGCAACCGGCAATCGGTGACGCCCGCCCGTGTGCTCACCGAATCCGGATACGTCAGGCTCGGGAGGATGCCGTCGAGGAGTCCGGGGAAGTTTTGCGAAATCAACAGCTGTTGAATGGCACCCCCCGATCCGCCGAACCCCATGGTCCATGTCGGCACCCCGTAGCGCTCGATAAAGTGCTCCTTGAGCATCATCAGCGCTTCGCCCGAGAGATGGTCGTTGCAGTGCTGCTGCATCACGTTCTGCGTCGAGATCGCGTGCGCGAAGCCTCGTGACAACGCCGCGTCCATCAGGGCGCCGGTCGCCTGGTTCGTGCCCTGGTTGTAATTGGTGCCGCAGCCGCCGCCAAAACTGAACATCAATCGCCGGTTCCACCCCTCCTCGAGCATCGCAATCCGATAGATGGCGCGGTTGATGGTTCCAGACTCGACGCGAACGATGTAGGGGACGGTCTTGCCCTCGCTGGTGGTGGTCTCGGAGAGGTCGGCGGGGCGTTCGGTCGGATTCGCGAGTGGCTTGAACGCGTTGCCAGCACGATAGAAGTAATCGACCCTGGAGGCGGCGCTGCAGTTGGCGTCGAGCGGTTCGCCCAGGCCCGATTCAACAGTGTTGCAGACGAATGGCTCGAGGTGTTCGCCCGACACAATCGGTCCACTGATCGGATGATTGGTGAGCTCGAGGCGCGCCGTGCGTCCCGCCCGCTTCGCCTCGATGATGTTCTTGCCAACCCGCAGATTCGCGACCAGACCAATCACCTGACCAGCCTCGACCCGAAAGACGCGCGTGATGTCCTGCCCGTTCAGCAACACCGCCAGCGACTCGGTGGACGGGGTCGCGATCTGGACCAGTGCATTGTTGCCGCTCACCATGTCGGCGCGGCCCGACAGCACCGTGACTCTGAAGGCGTCTTGCGCATCAAGGCGCGCGATCAACGCGCCGGTTGCCGCCGCCAGCGTCGCCGCAGTCAGGAGCGTCGTGAGAATTCGCATATTCAGGCCCTTTCAAATAATGCCGCCGCGCCCTGACCGCCGCCCACACACATCGTGACCACGCCATAACGTGCTTGCTGCCGCACCATTTCGCTGGCGAGCGTGCCCACCAGCCGTGAACCAGTCATGCCGAACGGATGACCGATCGCGATTGCCCCGCCGTTGACGTTGAGGCGATCCATCGAGATCCCTAATCGGTCGCGGCAGTAGATCACCTGCGACGCAAACGCTTCGTTCAGCTCCCACACGTCGATATCGTCGACGGTGAGGCCGTGCTTCTTCAACAACTTCGGCACGGCAAATACCGGCCCGATGCCCATCTCGTCCGGCTCGCAGGCCGCGACCGCGTAACCGCGAAACACGAGCTGCGGCTGAATGCCGAGCTGCCTGGCGCGGTCGGACGACATCACCAGCGTGGCCGACGCGCCGTCCGAAAGCTGCGACGAATTGCCGGCCGTGACGCTGCCTGCACCACTAGTGGTGTCAAACACCGGCTGCAGTTTTGCGAGGCCTTCCATCGTGGTGTCGGCGCGGTTGCATTCGTCACGATCGACCGTGACGGTTTCGACGCCGATCTGCTCGCCGCTTTTCTTGTCGAGCATCGCGCGGGTCACCTCAATGGGTGCGATTTCACCCTTGAAGAAGCCGCTGTCCTGGGCGTTGGCGATTCGCTGCTGACTGACGAGCGACAGTTCGTCCTGCGCGCGCCGCGAGACGTTGTAGCGCTTGGCGACGACTTCGGCGGTGTCGCCCATGACCATATAAAGGCCGGGGTAATGTTCCTGGACCCACGGATTTGGCGAGCTGTCGCGCTGCATCATCGTGATCGATTCGACGCCGCCGCCGATCGCCGCTGCGGCGCCTTCCTGCAGCACCATGTGCGCCGCCTGCACGATCGCCTGCAGGCCGGAATTGCAGAAGCGATTGACGGTGACGCCGGGCGTGGTGACCGGCAACCCCGCGCGCAACGCCGCAACGCGTGCGATGTTGTGGCCCTGCGCACCATGCGGCTGCCCGCAGCCCATGACGACTTCTTCGATCTCCGCCGCGTCGAGCTGCGGTGCCTTCGCCAGAACGTGTCTGATGGCGTGTCCGGCGAGATCATCCGGACGTGTGCGATTGAATGATCCGCGGCCGGACTTGGCGAGCGGTGTCCGGCTGCTGGCGACAATGACGGCTTCTTTCATCAGTCGGCATTATCGCCGCCAAGCCTCTCCCAGCCAATCACGCAATTTGTTGAGGGCCCAGCAGTTGACGATGCGCGCAGGAGGGATACCGGCAAGCCGCGCATGAGCCATGGCGGTGTCGGCATAACGCAGCTCCTCGATGCTGTGCGCGTCACTATCCAGCGCAAACAGGCACCCAGCCTGGAGCGCCCGTTGCGCAAGCTCGAAATCCAGGTCCTGCCGCGACGGATCGCCGTCGATCTCCACCGCCACGCCCAGTGTTGCGGCGCGTTCGAACACCTGGTCCCAGTCGGCCGAGATGCCGGGGCGCGTGCCAAACTTTCGCCCGCGTGGATGGGCGAGTATGTTGACGCCGGGTAAGGAGACGGCGGCCAGCATTCGCGCGGTCTGGTCATGGACCACGCGCAGTTTGGAATGCGGGGCGGCAAGGACGACGTCCACCGTACGCAACTCCGCAGCGGTCATGTCGAGCGTACCGTCGGCGAGGATGTTGGCTTCGATGCCTTTCAACATGTGAAAGCGTGCCTGGTAACGGCGATTGAGCGCGTCGATCTCGGCGTGCTGCTTCTCGAGATTGCTCATCGAGACGCCGTGGGCAATGGGCAGACCGTATGAGTGGTCGGTCACGGCGCAATACGCATAGCCACGCGCCAGGCATCCCTCGACGATTTGCTCGAGAGACACGCGCCCGTCGCTATATTCAGAGTGCATCTGCAAATCACCGCGGTAGTGCTTCAGCTGCACCCCGCGCCGCTTCTCAAAGCGCAGCACTTCGGCCACCTGTGCGCTGCTCAGGAAGTTGTCGCGTAGCTCGCGGCTGCGCGCCACCTCGCCCGCCTTGGTGCTGCCCCCCACGGCGCGGTCGACGGTCTCGGAACGCCCGGTCTGCAAGACTTCATGGACGACGCGCAGCGACGAAGGCCCGACGTGCGGAATCTTGCGGAGGCTCCCGTCAGACTGGAGGAGCGACTCGAGCGGCTCGTCGAGATCGAGAATGGCGGCCGCCGCGCGCTTGTAGCCCCACTTACTTTGCTGAGACGTCTGGACCGCCGCAAGATCGCGCAGTAGCGCGCCGACTTTCGCGTTGGTGTCGAGGGCAGACCGCATACGCAAGTATTTCAGTTGTCAGTCGGCACGGTCATAATCGACGCCGACTCGAAACGTCCATCGCCTAGAATCCAGCGGTGCAAATCAAAGCCGCGATCCTCTGGGAGCAGGGCGCCCCCTTGGCGGTCGAAAGCGTGGAGCTGGACCCGCCCGGCCGGGGCGAAATCCTGGTCGAGGTCAAAGCTGCCGGCGTCTGTCATAGCGACCTCCACGCGACGAGCGGCGATTGGCCGATGACGTTGCCCCTGGTACCGGGCCACGAAGGCGCCGGTGTCGTCCGGCAAATTGGCGACGGCGTGACCCGCGCGCGGGTTGGTGACCACGTCGTCCTGTGCTGGGCGCCCGCTTGCGGGCGCTGCGCGCCCTGTGAGGACGGGACGCCGCTGCTGTGCGACCGCCTCGACAAGACGACTTTTCGCAACAAGCTGCCATGGGGTGGCACGCGGCTGCGCGCACGCGGCCAGGACGTCGCGCCTTTTCTCGGTACCGGCTGCTTCGCAACGCACGCCGTGGTGCCTGAGGAGGGGCTGGTGGTGGTGGCACCTGACGTCGGCTTTACAGCACTTGCTGCCGTCGGTTGTGCCGTCGTCACAGGGGTAGGCGCTGTCACCAACGCGGCAAAATTGCCGAAGGGCGCCATCGTCGCTGTGATCGGCGCGGGCGGCGTCGGCGTCAACGTCGTGCAGGGTGCGCGTCTAGCCGGGGCCAGTACGATTATTGCAGTTGATCGCCAAGCGGGTCCGCTTGAGATCGCCCGAGGTTTCGGTGCGACCCATGTCGTGATGCCGTCAGGGAAGACGGCTGACGCCGTCAAGGAATTGACCAACGGCCGGGGCGCGGAATATGTGTTCGACACCGTTGGCAGTCCGGCTACCCTCACCGACGCACTGTTGTCTTGCCGCAAGGGCGGGACGGTGGTCGTGACCGGCCTCTCGCGCATCGATGCCCTGGGCTCAATCAGGCTCTACCCATTCGTGATGCAGGAAAAGCGCCTCATCGGCTCGGTCTACGGTTCGGGCAACCCGCTCGAGGACATTGGCCAGTTGGTGAGATTGCACCAGAGGGGCGAAATCAAGCTTGACGAGCTGGCGACGCGGTCTTACAACCTCGAGCAGATAAACGAGGCGCTTGCGGCACTGGGAAAAGGCGAGGGAGGCCGCGGCGTCATTTTCCCGGCGTAAACGCCAGTCGCGGCCCGGGATCTTATGACAATCTCTGACAATAAATCCCGATAAGTGTCGGAAAATGAGGAAGTTGGGAAGATTCCACCCTATACTGCGCCGGGATCCGGCGTCGGGAGCCAGGGACCACGAATGACGCGTCTTCTTCTAGCGATTCCGGCGGCGGTCGTTCTGGCCCTCGGCGTCGCCACAGCCACCAGCCAGGCGCCGCGCCCGCAAGACCGCGCCACAGCGGCGCCGGCTGCCGCTGCGTCGATCGCCCAGCCCAAGGTTGCTGTGCCGCTCGTGAGCCACGCACCGGTGACCACTGGAATGTCGACCGAGGCGCAGACGGACATGGTCAAGCAGT
>JACCSI010000415.1 GCA_013813075.1 Acidobacteriota bacterium
CCGATACATCGCAGGCGCGCACGGCCTCGAACGCCGTTTCCGCGGCGAGCATTCCGCTGCGCATCGCGAGGTGGATCCCCTTGAGGCGCATCGAGTTGACGAAGTTGGCGGCATCGCCAACGATTAACCCGCCATCGAAAAAGAGCTGTGGCTGAGTATTCCACCCACCTTCCGGCAGCGCCTTCGCCCCGTACCGCATCATCTGCCCGCCCTCGAGCAGACTGCTGACAAAGGGGTGCTGCTTGAATTGGTTGAACGCGCCGTGCGGGTCGAACATCGGATCTTTGTAGTTGAGGCCCACGACAAAGCCGATTGCGATGCGCCCGCCGGGCATGGCATACAAGAAGCTGCCGCCAAACTCCTCGTCGCGCAGTGGGTAGCCGAGCGTGTGAATGACGGTGCCGGGCTTCAGGCGATCTCCAGGCACGTCCCAGAGCTCTTTCAGACCGATCGCGTACTCGGACGGATGGCCCGACTTGGCGAGCTGCAGCGTGCGTGTCAGCTCCTTGGTGAGATTGCCCCGGACCCCATCGGCAAAAACGGTGACCTTGGCGAGGATGTCAGCCCCGGGCTCGAACGTGGCCTTCTGCTCGCCGTGCTTGCCCACACCCTTGTCGCCGGTTCGCACGCCGATGACTCTGGTGCCGTCGACCAATACGGACTGGCCGGGGAAGTTCGTAAATACATCGATGCCTTCGGCTTCGACCTGTCCCGCCAGCCACTTGGTGAACTGGCTCACCGAGATGATGTAGTTACCATGGTTCTGGAACGGCGGCGGCGTCATCGGCAGTCGAAGTTTGTTCTTCGGCGTGAGGTAGTAGATGTTGTCCTCGTGTACCTCTGTCTCGAGGGGACACCCCCGTGCCTCAAAATCCGGCAGCAGATCTCGCAGGGTGGACGGATCGAGGAGCGCGCCAGACAACTGGTGCGCGCCGGCGTCGCGCGCTTTCTCGAGCACGGCAATCGACAGTGCGTCGCCGCCGCCCTGCTTCTGCAACTGCGCGAGCCGCAGCGCCGTGGCGAGCCCGGCCGGCCCGCCGCCGACGATCAGCACATCGACTTCGAGAGTTTCGCGTTCCATGTGTTGGCGGGGCTGACGCCCGCGCCCTCCATTTGACGAGGCCGACCGGCGGCTCGTGACGTCCCGAGTCGCTCAGGTCAAGGAGCCACGCCGTCCGTTAGGGTTTTTCCAGTTCCGCAACGAGCGCGGGCGCGATCTCAAAGATATCGCCCTGAATGCCGTAGTCCGCGATTTCGAAAATCGGTGCGTCGGCGTCCTTGTTGATCGCGACGATCGTGCGCGCACCCTTCATCCCAACCAAGTGCTGAATCGCTCCGGAAATGCCGAGCGCGACGTACAGTTTTGGTGCGACGGTCTGGCCTGAGCTGCCGATCTGACGCTCCATCGGCAGCCAGCCGTTGTCGCAGATCGGCCGAGACGCGGCGAGCTCGGCGCCAAACGCCTTGGCGAGCTTCTCGGCGATCGGAAGGTTCTCGGCGGTCTTGATGCCGCGCCCGACTGCGACGATACGCTCGGCCTGAGAAAGGTCCACGGCCTGCTTGGCCTCCTGGAACGGCGGCTCGGGCGTCTGACGAATGGCGCTGCCGTCGATAGTGACCTCCGCGCGGGTCACCGCAACCGGGCTGGCCGCCCGCTTCGCCTGGTCAGCGCGAAACGCGCCAATCTGCACGGATACCAGATGCGGCGTCGGCCCCTCCGGCGCAACGTCCGCGGTCAATTTGCCCTGGAACATCGGGCGCGCAAATGCCGGTGCACCGCCTACCTGCCTGACGGCAATGACGTCGGCGACCAGCGGGCGATCGAGCGCGGCCGCGAGCGCGGGTACGTAGTCGCGTGACTGATACGTATGCGCAAAAAACACATACTGCGCCGAGGTTTGGTCGATAACCTGACGAATGGCCTGCACGAACCCGTCCGGCGTGTAGGTGGCCAGGGCCTCGGCGTCCACCGTCAGCACACCGCTGACATCGGCCGCTGCCAGCTCGGTCGCGACCGCGTCAAGATCGTGCCCGGCGATGACCACGGTGACGGGACCGGCCGAGCTGTTTACCGCCGCCAACTGCTGCGCCGCCGCGATCGCTTCCCAGCTGGCGCGATTGAGTTTGCCGCCGCCTTTTTCAGCAACCACGAGAATCACAGGACACGCGCCTCTTCGCGCAGCCGCTTCACTAGTTCCTTGGCGGCTTCGGCGGGAGACCCGCCGATCATCACCGTCTGCT
>JACCSI010000436.1 GCA_013813075.1 Acidobacteriota bacterium
GTACCAGCACGCGGCGCACGTTGTTCTCGGACACAAACTCGCCGTTCGTCACCGGGATCTCGACCGTCTACACCGTCGGTTGGTCCGCGGCTGGTGACACCGTGAACACCTCGTGTATCGGCGCCCCGTCTTCAGGTGAGGCGACATGGCGCGTTTCAATCGGCCGGCCGTTGGCGCTCAGTCGCAGTTCCATCGCCGTCGTCCCAAACCCAGCGCTGGTGGCGGAGACGCTGAGGTCGATCGATGAGTCGGAGAACATGGGGTCGCCCGCCGTGAGATTGACGACCTCGCGGTCCCGTCCCGCCGTCGTCTCGCCGATGCCAACGGTGAACACCGGCACGCCAGGCCCCTGCGAGGTGCCCGCTTCCCGAGCCGCAGTGTCGCCGCCGTCCGACAGCACAACCACGCCGGCGAGTCGTTGACCGCGATAGCGATCGGCGAGCGCGGTCAGCGCCCCGGTCAAATCACTACGCCGCGCATCCGCGGTGAGTTGACCGACCTCGCCGCGTGCGAGCGATTCGCCGAATGTGAGCAGTTCGGTGCGAAAGTCCGCGCCGATCGCGGGCTGCAGCTCCTTCGCTACCGCACGTGCGCGTTCGAGTCGCGGCCCGCCGGCATCGGCCAGCCGCATGCTGCGGGACCCGTCGACGAGAATCGCGACGATACTGTCGCGCGCGCCGACGGCTTGCACGAACTGGACCGGCCGCAGCAAGAACAGCACGAGCAGTAGAAGGGTGACGGCGCGAAGCGCAGTCAGCGTGCTGCGTTGCAAACCGGTCAGCGGGACCACCAGGCGTGCGTACGTCCACCACGCGCACGCGAGCGCAATGGCACACGCCAACACATAGCCCCACCACGGAAGTGCAACGGCGAACTGCATGAACGAGAAGCCCAAGAACCAGCGTACTGCTATCGAGGCTTTCGCGGCGCGGCAAGCGAGCGGTAGTACTTGTCCACGAGTTCGCGGTAGGCTTCGCTGACGCCGTCGTGGCCACCGGCGTTCAGACGTTCCTTGTTTTCGAGTGCGCGCAACTGGCCGGACACTTGCGAGTCGACGTCCTCGAGCGCCACCAGCAAATTCTTCTTCAACGATTCCCAGCGAGCGAAGTCCTGCTTGAACCCCTCCGTACCGGGCGCGGAGAAGCTTCGCCACCACGCCGCATCATTGGTGCCCATCGCGGAATTCTCGCGACGAATCTCGCCCGCCATCCGCTCCGCCTGACGCATCTGCTCGTTGACGTCGCGCTGCAGCTGTTCGAGGCGCCCGCTGCCACCACCTGGCGAGCCGCCTTGTCCGCCCGAACCGTTTTGCTGCTGTGGAGACGGCGGCCCCGCCTGCGAGGGCGGTGGACTACCCGGCTGCCCTGGTTGGCCCTGCTGACCCGGTGCCTGCCGACCCTGTTGGCCTGATTGACCCTGTTGCTGCCCTGTTTGAGCCTGCTGCCCTGACTGGTCCGGGCCACCTTGTTGTCTCTGCTGGCCTGCTCGGGCCAGCGGTTCGCCGGCGTCGTCGCCTGCGCGCCGCAACTGCTCGATGGAGCGCGTGAGGTCCTGCACCTTGTCGCGCAGCTCCTGCGTCTTTGTCAGTTGATCCGAATGGCGGCGGCTGTCCGCATTCTGGGTCCCGCTCGCGGCGCCAAGACGTTCCGCCACGCGATCGAGGGCCTTCGCCACTGCCTGGCCCTCCGGCTCACGGCCATTACCCTGGCGCAGCGACTCGGCAGATTGGCGCATCCGCTCGGCCACCTTCTGACGCTCGAGCTCGCGTGAGGCGTCGGCGGTCGCTTGGCGCTGCTCCTGTTTTCCCTGGCCGCCACTTTTCGCCATGTCCTGCACGCGTTGCTGCAACTGCTCGGCGCGATCCGCGAGCCGCTCCTGCTCCCCAGCGAGACGTCGCCGCGCATCGTCGCCGGCACTGTCGTGCGCCGCACGGCTCGCTTCGCTGGCGAGCCGCCGCTGTGCGTCGGCGAGCTGACGCGTCTCGAGCTGCAAATCGCCAAGGGCGCGACGTCGGTCGTCGGGCCGCGTCGTCTGCATCTGGCGTTCGAGGTCGCGCAGTCGCTCTGACGCGCGGCTCCCGCTTTCCGCGGCCTGCTCGCCGTTCTGGCGACCCATGCCGGTCGCGGCGTTGCGCATGTCTTCCGAGATCTGGCGCAGCCGTCGACCCTCCTGCTGCGCGCGTCCGCTACTTTGTTCCGCGGTCTGACCGCTCGACTGAGCGCTCGCCTGGCCGCTCTGCGCCTCCGATGGCTGCGCGCTTTGCTGCATCTGTTGCGCTAGCTGTTCGGCCTGCTGGCGAAGTTCGTTCTGCTCGCGCGTCAGGCGCTCGAGCTGGCGCTTCACCTCTGCTTCGGCCATCTGTTGGCGGCTCTTCGCGAGGTCACCCTGCTCGCGGTTGAGGGCGTCCTGCCGGCGCGCCAGATCGCGGATGCGCTGCAGGGGGTCATCCTGCCTGGTCTCCTGGCGCTCCTCGGTGGAGTTCGGGGTTTCGTAATTGGTCTGTTGGCGCTTCCGCAGCTCCTGGTCGAACAGGCTGGAGAGATCGGCGCCCGCGCGATTCCCACCGCCGCCACCGCCGGCCTGCTGACCGCGCGTCACCTGGCGACGCCGATTCTCCGCTTCGGCTTTGAGCAACTGGCTGAGCGCCTCCTTTTCGTGCGGCACCGCGTCGGCGGTGCTTGGCTTGTCGAGTTCGTGGACGGCGCGTCCCATCGCCTCGACCGCTTTGCCAAGCGGATCGTCGCCCGGCGCTGGTCTCTGGCCGGACCGTCGTCGTCGTGGGTCGCCGCTGGTCCTCGCGGCCCGCGCGGCGGCCTGCTCGGCGCGCTGCCGCAGGTTGGCCTGCGCCCTTGAAATCGCCTGGATATCTCGTACGACCGGGTCGCCACGAGCGCGGCGTGCCCGCGCATCCAGGTTCCACGTCGCAACGATAATCTCTTTCTGCGCGTCGGCGAGTCGGGCCAGACCGCTGTCGCTCTGCCCCGCGCCCTGGCCCATCTGCTGGCTTTGTGCGGCAACGAACTCCTCTTCGAATGGTTTGACCTCGAGGAAGAAGATATCGCTGCGCGCCTCGCTCGACCGGCGACCGCGATTGGCGTCACGGGCACGGGCGTAATACGTCACGAAGTCGCCGGGCTGGACTTTGAGGTCCTCGATGAAGAGCGTGTGCCGGCCCGCTGCCGTCAACGCGCTTTTGGTGACGTGCAAGGGAACGACGCGCTCCTTCCCTTGTGCCGCCTGGAAGACCAGCTCCAACGCCGCAACGCCGAAGTCGTCGTCGGCGCGAGCCTCGATGTGGACTTCTTCGAGCGGGGTGACCTGCTTGTCGGTCGCGGGCCTGAGAATACGGACGTCAGGGGGTCGATCGTCGAGCGTGCGGATGTAGTACTCGGTATCGCCGGCGGTTTCAAGACCGTCGTGGTCGGCCAGCGCGACTCGATAGGAGCCATCTGCCTCGATGGTAAGGGCACCGTCCAGCTGTTGGGATTCGCCGTCCAACGCAATCTTGCGGCCGTCATCGAGCAGCAGAAACGCCGTTGCGATCGGTTTATCGGCCGCGATCGCCAGGCGAACCCTCGTCCCGGGCGGTCCATAGATGTCGCCGCTATCCTCGTCGGTGCGTGGCTCCAGGCCGAGATTGCGCGGAAATTCGTAATGAAGATCGATCCGCTCGACGCGCGGCGGCCGAATCACGTTGACCGCGTAGGTGTCGGAACGAACGCTCGCGGCGTGGACGCTGTAGGCAAACGACGTGTCAACATCCGGCAGCGTGAGGGCAAACACGCCGGGCTCAGCCCCCGCGGTCATGCTGAGAGTGCGACTTTCCTCGCCGACCGCCACCGCTAAGGTCGGCACGAGTTCGCCAGCGAGACCACTGATGCGCGCGGTGATCGTGACAGATTGCCCGGCTCGCAGTTTCGTGGTCCCGGGTGTCACCTGCATCGTCAACCGCGCCGGGAACAAGTAGGCCGACGCCACATTGGTGGCACGCGAGAACGATGGCGCGAAAAACACAGCGACGAGGGCGAGGGCCGCCGCGGCCGCGGCCGCGCGACGCGCCGCCTGGCGGATGGAGCCGCGCGAGACGATGCGGTCAAGCGTCGTGTCGAGGTCACGCGCTGCGAATGCCCGCGATGCGTCCGCCAGTAACGCGTCGCGCATGCGGGGCGAGGCGTCTGGCCGCGCTGAATACTCCACCGCCGTCACCACCACGTCGTCGAGCCCGGGTTCACGCTCTTCGATGAACCGCGCAATCTGGCGATCCGAGGGAGTGCCCCTGCACGCCCACATCGCTCGACCGATCGCCACCGTGCAGAGGATCGAAACCAGCGCGGTTGTGACGACGAGCGGAATGCCAGCGAGTGCCAGCAACCAGATGGCACCGATACCGGCCAGCACGACCGCCGTTGCGGCTGCCGCGCCCACTGTCCAGGCGCGCAGGCGCGAACGTTGCGCCCATCGACGCCGCACGTTCTTGAGAATTACCTCGAGGTCAACCGATCGATCGATCATGTGTCGCGCTCTCCGCCGCTGGCCGAACGCTCTTGAATAATCCTACGCCTTAATTGACATACCAAGGGGCCGATGTCTCACTGTATCGAAAGTGCTCGGACCGCTAGATGGCCTTTCGGCCGATGAACCCCTCCCCCGCCAAGGCGACGAACATCACCAGCAGACCCAACTGCCAGAGCCGCTGCTGCTCTTCCTGTTCCTTGGCGACGGCCTGGGCGCGCACCTCGGCCACATCATGAAGGCGTGTGATTGCCTTTGAAAATTCTTCCACTGACGTGTGGGCGGGATTCGATTCCTTGACGTCAGGGTTTACGGCCACCGATCGGTCGGCGACGACGTGCAGGCCCGGTGTCAACTGTATTCCCGGCGGTATTTCCGGCAGGGTAAACGTCTGGTGCAGTTCGCGCCCCTGCGTAAGATACCTCGCCGTTTCGATGGCCCACGGAACGAACGCGGGGATGAGCGGAAACCGGTTCCAACGGTTGTCCAGGTCCGAGGCGAAAATCAGCAGCCGCCCCCGGTCGACTGGTTGTTCGGTCATTGCGTCGCCGGCACCCGAGAAACGCGCCAGCAC
>JACCSI010000454.1 GCA_013813075.1 Acidobacteriota bacterium
ACCCGCTGCTGACCGCGCGCGAGTGCCGGCGAGTGCGTCCGCTGGTCCGCGTGGTGTTTGATCGGCGGCTGCGAACGTCACCGGCAGCGCGCCTGTTCTCGACCCTGGCCGAGGGGCCGGTCATAATAATGACCGGCCCGAGTCCACACCGCGTCCCGGGGCGAGCGGCCGCGCTCGAATCTGCCGGAGCGCTCATTGTCGAAACGGCGTCAATTGGCGATGCGCTGCAGAGACTCATCGAGTGGAACGTGTCGACGCTCTTGGTCGAGGGCGGTCCAGTGCTACATGAAGCCTTTGTGGTCGCAGGATTCGTTGACCGCCTGCACCTCATCGTCGCGCCGCACGTGCTGGGCGACGACGGCGTCAAATGGTTAGGCTCGGATGTTCTGTCACCGTCATCGCTGTCGCGACTGACCGCCGAGCCACAAGGACCCGATATTTGGATCGAAGCAGATGTTCACGGGCATAGTTGAAGCAATCGGCACGCTTGTCGAGGTGAAGTCCATGGGGGGCGGGTATCGCGTGCGCATCGAGACGCCGATGGCGTCCGAGTTGAAGCTTGGGGACAGCCTCGCCGTCAACGGGGTCTGCCTGACCGTCATTCTCACCGACGACGGGGAAGTGCACGCCGACGTCAGCCCCGAGACGGCGCGCGTCACCACGTTGGGGGAATTGCAGCGGGGTCAAGGCGTCAATCTCGAACGATCCATGCGAATGGATGGAAGGGTGGGGGGGCACCTCGTGCAAGGGCACGTGGACGGAGTGGGCAGCATCGAGGAGATGCGTGCGGATTCCGACAGCCACTGGCTCACCATCGGGTATCCCACCAGCCTTGCCGCCTACTTCATCCGCAAAGGGTCGGTGACCGTGGACGGGGTCAGTTTGACGGTCGCGGGACTCGGCGAAAAACAGTTTGACGTGCAGGTCGTGCCTTTCACCTGGCAGCATACGACGCTCGGTGCCCTGCGCGTCGGAGACAAAGTGAACGTCGAGTGCGACATGATCGGCAAGTATGTCGTTCGAGCGGTGGAGCTGGCCGGCCAGGGCGGATCGAGGCGTGCGTGAACAGGAAACTGAACTTGAGAATTGCCAAAGGCGCGCGGGCCGCAAGCCCGTTTGCCCCCATCGAAGAGGCCGTCGCGGCGATTGCTCGCGGCGAGATGGTCATCGTCGCCGACGACGAGGGGCGGGAAAACGAAGGTGATTTGACGATCGCTGCCGAGAAAATCACGCCCGCGGCCATCAACTTCATGGCGACCTATGGCCGCGGGCTGATCTGTATGCCCATGACCGGCGGCCGCCTCGACGAGCTCGAGATTCCGTTGCAGGTCGACAAAAACACGACCCCGCTGCATACCGCATTTACGGTGTCGGTCGAGGCCCGTCGGGGCATCAGCAGCGGCATTTCGGCAGCCGATCGTGCGGTGACCGTCCAAGCCGCGATTCACCCTGCCACCAGGCCCTCCGACCTGGCGCGTCCCGGCCACATGTTTCCCCTGCGCGGTCGCGATGGGGGAGTCCTGGTGCGTGCCGGACACACCGAGGCGGCCGTGGACTTGGCGCGGATTGCCGGACTGTATCCGGCGGGCGTCATCTGCGAAATCATGAGCAAGGATGGCACCATGGCACGCGTGCCGGAGCTCACGCGGTTTGCCAAGAAACACAAGCTGCTGATGATTACGGTAGCGGACCTGATCCGCTATCGCATCCGCACCGAGAGCATGGTGAAGAAGGTCGCGGTCGCAGCGCTGCCGACCGACTACGGGAGTTTCCGCATCCACGGCTTCGAGAGCCTCATCGACGAGGAAACGCATCTGGCCCTCGTCAATGGCGACATCGGCGACGGCGAGGGCGTGCTGGTTCGCGTGCATTCGAAGTGTCTGACCGGGGACGTCTTCCACTCCGCCCGTTGCGACTGTGGCGCCCAACTTGATGCCGCCATGCGTCGGATTGTGGCCGAGGGACGTGGCGTGCTCCTGTATTTGAATCAGGAAGGGCGTGGAATTGGGCTGGCCAACAAACTCCGCGCCTACGAACTTCAGGATCAGGGGCTCGACACTGTCGAAGCCAACGAGAAGCTGGGGTTCAAAGCCGACCAGCGAGACTACGGGATCGGCGTCCAGATCTTGCGCGCGCTGGGGGTCCGTTCGATGCGTTTGCTGAGCAATAACCCGCGCAAAATGGTCGCCATCGAGGGGTATGGCCTGACGGTCATGGAATGGCTGCCGCTCGAAGTCCCGGCCTCGGAGCACACGCGCAAGTACCTCAAGACCAAAAAGGACAAGATGGGGCACCGGCTCGAGTCGGTCTAGGCCTGCATTGACCACTCCCCAGAAACCCAAGTAAGATAAGGGTTTGTCCGCAGTCTGTTTGGCCGCTCATGTTCGACGCGCTTAGCACTCGCCTCCAAGACGTTTTTCAGTCGCTCAAGGGTGAGACCCGTCTGACCGAGGCGTCGGTCGAAGCGGCGCTTCGCGAAATTCGGCTGGCACTGCTCGAAGCCGACGTCAATTTCAAGGTTGTCAAGGCGTTCATCGACCGCGTGCGCGACCGCGCGATGGACCAGGCGATTCTCGGCAGCCTGACACCCAGTCAGCAGGTCGTCAAGATCGTTCGCGACGAGCTGATGGCGTTGTTTGGTGACGCCAAGGGTGGTCTCCAGGAATCGGTGGCGCGTCCGCGCGTCATTCTGATGTTAGGACTTCAAGGCTCCGGCAAGACGACCACTTCTTCGAAGCTCGGCAAGTGGCTGCAGAAGCAGGGCCGGCACCCGTTGCTGGTCTCGACCGACGTGCGTCGGCCAGCGGCCATTCAGCAACTGTCGGTGATGGCGGAAAAGGCCGGCGTGCGCGTGCATGACCCGGTCGGCGAGATGGACCCGGTGGCGCGCGCGACGAGTGCGATGAGGGCCGCACGGAATACCGGCAACGATGTGGTCATCGTCGATACGGCAGGTCGGCTGCATATCGACGACCAGTTGATGGGCGAGCTGGTCGCGATCAAAGACGCCGTTCAGCCGGTCGACTTGCTCTATGTCGCCGATGCGATGACCGGGCAGGACGCGATCAAGAGCGCCGGGGAGTTCAACCGGCAGATCGGGATCACCGGCGTGGTCCTGACGAAGATCGATGGAGATGCGCGCGGCGGCGCTGCGCTGTCGGTGGTGTCGGTGGTCGGGGTTCCAATCGCGTTTGTCGGTGCCGGTGAGCGCATCGAGGACCTTGAAGCGTTCCACGCGGATCGTTTCGTCTCCCGGCTCCTGGGCATGGGCGACGTGCTCTCGCTGATCGAGAAAGCCGAAGAGGCGATCGACGAGAGCGAGGCGGAGAAACTCGAAGAGAAGATTCGCAAAGGCGGGTTCTCGCTCGATGATTTTCGCAGCCAGCTGAAGACGCTGCGTAAGATGGGGCCGCTCGAGCATATTCTGGGCATGCTGCCCGGCATGGGGAATCTCAAGCAGCTGGCCGACAACAAACCGGATGAACGGCAACTGCGGCGGATCGAAGCCATCATCGGATCGATGACGGCCGACGAACGCAAGCACGCCGACATCCTCGACGGCAGCCGCCGGAAGCGCGTCGCGAAGGGCAGCGGCACGTCGGTCGAGGATGTCAATCGGTTGTTGAAGCAGTTCAACGAGATGCAGAAGATGCTGAAGATGGTCGGCAACATGACGGGACAGACTGTCGCGGCACCAATGAAGAAGAAAAAGAAAAAGGGCCCATTCAGCCTGATGAAGTAGGGCGAAGTCTGGAGGGTGTCAGCACCGCCGCCGGAGAAGGCGCGGGTGTCGCCCGCAGGAAAAAGGAAACATATGTTGTCGATTCGCATGCGTCGAGCCGGTTCCAAGAAGCGTCCGTTCTATCGCGTCGTCGTCGCGGAAGGACGGGACCCGCGCGAGGGCGCATTTCACGAAATCCTCGGGACTTACAATCCAAGGACCAAGCCCGCGAAGGTCGAGATCGACCGCGAGCGGTTGAACCATTGGATAAAAAGTGGCGCGCGTCCCTCGGATACGGTGCGGACGCTACTCGCCCGTCACTTGACGAAGGACAAGAGTCTGGCGACGACTCCGGTGACGGCGGACGCCACCGCCCCCCAGGCGTAGTCATCGTGGCCGATCTAAAAGGGCTGGTCGAAGCGGTGGCCAAGGCACTGGCAGACGAACCCCATGCGGTGCGCGTCAGCGAAACCGAGCGGCGAGGCATGACAGTCATCGAGCTGCAGGTTGCGCCCGGCGACCTCGGCCGGGTCATCGGCCGGCAGGGCCGGACCGCCGCCGCTGTGCGAACGCTGCTGGCCGCAGCCGCCGAAGGCGAAGGCAAGCGCGCCACACTCGACATTCGCGACGCCGCGGGCCGTTAGCCAGGGCCAGTGTCGGACGCCTCCGCCCCTGGAAGCAGACGCGCCCAACCCGAGTGGGATGCTATGGTGCTCGTGGGCTTCGTGACGCGCACGCATGGCACCAAGGGACACGTGATGCTGAAGTCCGAAACCGACTTTCCTGAGCAGCGGTTTCGCGTCGGCGCTACGTTGTTCGCCCGGAAGGGTGACGCGACCGTCGAAACGCTCAAAGTGACCGCGGTCAGGTTTCAACAAGGCCGGCCGGTTATCGGATTGGCAGGCTTTGGCAGCATTGACGAGGCCGAGCGATTGGCCGGCGCGGTGTTGAAGGTGCCGGAGGCGGACCAGCAACCGTTGCCGCAAGGAACCTATTATCACCACCAGCTGATTGGCTGCGAGGTGGTGACCGGCAACGGCGACCTACTTGGACGCGTCACGGAAGTGCAGGGCGACGGTGAGGCGTCGCGGCTGGTCGTACGCGGGACGAGAGCCGAGGTGCTGATCCCACTGGTTGACGAGTTTTGTGAGATTGACGTCGCGATCAAGCGCATCGTGGTCAGACCTCCGGAAGGGCTGCTGGAAGTCAACGGGGAGTGGAGATAGGGTAGTCGGACACTTCAACCTGAATTGTGAACTGAGAACTTTGAACGTTCCGTTATGCGCTTCGACATCGTCACGATCTTTCCGGAGATGGTCGAATCGGGGCTCGCGGCCGGCGTCGTTGGGCGCGCCCGACAGAGCGGGTTGTTGGACATCGTCGTTCACAATCTGCGCGACTTTACGACCGACCGCCACCGCGTCGTCGACGATGTGCCGTTTGGCGGCGGACCGGGGATGGTGTTGAAGCCCGAGCCGTTGTTTGCTGCAGCCGAGGCGATCGCCGAGCGCCGCGGACCCGCAGATGCGGTGCTGCTGATGTCGCCGGCGGGCAAGCCGTTTACGCAAGCCGATGCGAAGCGCTTGTCGTATCTCGAGCACCTGGTGGTGCTCTGTGGCCGCTACGAGGGAATTGACGAGCGCGTCCGAGAGCATGTCGCCACCGAGGAGATCTCGATCGGCGATTATGTGCTGTCGGGTGGTGAAATGCCTGCGCTGGTGGTCGTCGACGCCGTCAGCCGGCTGGTCCCGGGCGTGGTCGGCGATGCACAATCGGTCGAGGCCGACTCGTTTACGCGAGGCTTGCTGGACCACCCGCACTACACGAGGCCGGCGGAGTTCCGCGGGCATCGGGTGCCGGACGTTCTCGTGTCGGGCCATCACGGGGAGATCCGAAAGTGGCGGCAGCGCGAAGCGGTGCGACGCACGGCGCAGCGGCGCCCCGAGCTGCTGGCCGGGGCGGGATTGGACGCAGACGAGCACGCATTCGTGCGCGAGTTGAGGGATAGTGTGCCGGCCTGCGCACAGGCGAAGGCATCGGCGGGCGAGGGCTGTAGCCCCGCCAGAATAAAAGGGAGCGAATAGATCATGGGCGCCATGGAACTGATCGAAAACGGGCAGTTGACGGAACGGCCGCGAATGAAGGCCGGAGACACGGTGCGTGTGCACGTGCGCGTCAAAGAGGGCGACAAGGAGCGCATCCAGATCTTCGAAGGCGTCATTATCAACCTCCGTCGCGGCGGGGTGCGTGGCTCGTTCACGGTGCGCAAGGTCTCATTTGGGCAGGGCGTCGAGCGCATCTTTCCGATGCACTCACCGGTCATTCAGAAGGTCGACGTCGTCCGATCCGCCAAGGTCCGTCGCGCGAAGCTGTATTTCCTTCGCGAACTGAAGGGCAAGGCCGCGCGAATGAAAGAAGTCAAGCGTACCTAGGACGCCCGAGCCCAGCGTCCCAGGGTGCTTGGTGTGCGGGGATCATTGTGAAGAAGGTCGGCGCGCGACGGACCATTGAGAATGCCTTGCGGCGTTACGGGTTCGTGTGTGTGGCCGGGGTTGACGAAGTGGGGCGAGGGTGCCTGGCGGGTCCGGTGATGGCCGGCGCCGTCATCCTCGACCCCGAGCGGCATATTCCTGGCCTGGCCGATTCAAAGGCGTTGACCGACAAGGCCCGCGAACGGCTCTACGACGTCATTGTGGTGAAAGCCACGTCCTGGGCGGTGGCCTCCGTCGAACCCGCCGAAATCGACAGCATCAACATCCACCAGGCGAGCTTGCAGGCAATGCGCCGTGCGGTGCTCTCGCTGGCTCCGCTGCCGGACGCGGTGCTGGTGGACGCATTTCGTATCCCGTCACTGCTCATGGCGCAACGCGGCATCATCAAGGGCGACCGTCAATGTGCGGCGATTGCGGCCGCCTCGATCGTCGCCAAGGTCACTCGCGACCGTCTGATGGACCGTCTCCATGTGGATGATCCTCGCTACGGATTCGACCGCCATAAGGGATACGCCACGGCGGATCACCTTTCGGCAGTGTCACGCCATGGCTATTCGATCGTGCACCGGCGCTCGTTCCGGCCGCCGACCCTGTTCGACGCCATCCAAACGGCCGATACCGAGATCTGCTGATGCCGCCGTTCGATCGTGAAGGTGCGCTGAAATCTGCCGAAAAGGCGCTGCGGCAGGGTCGGATTGAAGCGGCCATCACGGAGTACCTGCGCATTGTCGAGGCGCAGCCGCGCGATTGGAACAGCGCCAACGCCCTCGGCGACATGCACGTCCGCGCCGGTCAGATCGACAAAGGCGTGGCGCAGTACGCACGCATTGCCGACAATCTCGCCAGCGAAGGCTTCTATCCCAAGGCCGCGGCCCTCTACAAGAAAATCGTCAAGGTCAAGCCCTCGGACGAGTACGCCCTGCTGCAGTCGGGCGAAATCGCTGCGAAGCAAGGATTGCTGGCCGACGCCAAGAATGCCTTCAAGGCCGTCGCGGACGGACGGAAAAACCGTGGCGACAAGAAGGGTGCAGCGGAGATCAGCATCCGCATCGGCACGCTGGATCCCGACGACCTGGACGCACGTCTCGGCGCGGCACGCGCGGCGGCGGACATTGGCGACACGCCGACCGCGGTGCGGGAGTTTAAGGACGTCGCGCTCAAATACGAGAAGCTCGGCAAGGCGGCCGAGGCGCTGTCAGCGTTTCAGCTGGCGCACGAACTCTCGCCGAACGATGCCGAGGTGCGCCGCCGGCTGCTGACCGGTTATCTACAGGCGGGGGACCTGGCCCGCGCCAGGTCGGTCGCGGACGGGCCCGCGGAACTAAAACAGATTGCGTCCGCACTCGACGCCCTCGGCCGCACCGACGAACTGTTAGCGGTGCTGGTCGAGATCGCCACCGTCGATCCGGAAGACTTCGAGGTCCGCGCCAGTCTTGCTCAGGCCTACGTCGCGAGAGGCGATCTCGAGAGCGCGCGCAAATATCTCAGTCGACAGACCGCCGGCAGCAGCGCGCCCTTGTGGTTGATGCTGGCGGAGATCGAGCTGACGGCGGGTCACATCGACGAAGGCCGCTCGGCCGTGGCCGAAGCGCTGACGCTCGACGGGTCACAGCGCGAAGCCGCGGTGGCGCTGGGCTGCCGCCTGGCAGAGCGGTCCCCCGAGGCCGGATATCCGTGCCTGGATGCCGTCGCGGACCATGCGGTGGCGGAAAGTGACTATGCCGCAGCGGCCGCGGCGTTGCACGAGTTCGTCACGCGTGTCCGTTCGCACGTCATTGCGCTGATGCGGCTGGTCGAAATCTGCGTCGACGGCGGGCTCGAAGCGACGATGTACGAGGCGCAGGCGCAGCTGGCTGATGCGTACCTCGAAGTGGGCCGCGGTCTGGAGGCACGCATCATCAGCGAAGATTTGGTCGCGCGGGAGCCGTGGAATCGCGCCAACATCGAGCGGTTCCGCAAAGCGCTGGTCATGCTCGGGGAGGCCGATCCAGACACGGTGATCGCCGAGCGGTTGAGTGGGGACAGCCCGTTCCTGGCGACCGACAAGATGGATTTGAACGAGGGGGTCTTCTTCGAGGACGAGCCGGTCGCTTCGGCCGCGGCACCCGAGCTAATCATCGACTCGAACGGCGCCGATTTGGCCACCGCCGACTTGGCAAGCAAATCGGCGACGCCGGTCGCCGCCGCCCCGTTGGCTACGGACGAAGGGTCGGTGGGCGCGAGCCACGCGGCTGCGCCTCGCTCGCTCGACCAGGTATTCCGTCAGATGCGCGACGAAGTTGGCCGCGGCTCGGCCGAGGAGGCGGCGGAGCAATACGGACTGGCGCTGACCTATCGCGACCTTGGAATGACCGACGACGCGATTGTGGCGCTGGAGGCGGCGGCGCTGTCGCCACGACGACGCTTCGACGCCTCGTCGATGCTCGGAACGTTCTATCTCGAGCGTGAAGAAATCGACCGTGCCATCGAGTGGTTCGAGCGAGCCGCCGAAGCCCCGGCCCCCACCTCCGACGCCGCGCGGACCCTGCTGTATCAACTGGCCGATACACTCGAAAAAGTTGGGGAACGGGCGCGCGCCCTGGCGGTCTTCGGCGAGCTGGAATCCGAACCTGGCGGTTACCGTGACGTTGCGGGCCGCATCGACCGTCTCTCGCAAGTTCCGGCCAAAGGGTAATTCGCCCTGTTGAGACGACTGCTTTTTGTCGCTCTGCTGCTCGAAGCGGGTCTGCTGCTCGTGCTCATTCCCTGGTCGGCCTTCTGGGATCGCAATTATTTTGTCGAGGCGGTGCCGGCGTTCGGGGCGTTACTGACCAACAACTTCGTCCGCGGCGCCGTGTCCGGGCTCGGGCTGGTCAATCTGCTTGCCGCGCTTGCCGAACTCGCGGACCTGTTTGGCGGCCGCACCGATCGAGGCAGGGGTCTTCCCGAGGAGCACAGCGCTGATTCTCTGTCTCATCACCGATCGTAGGCGGTTAGCCGCGGCGATTGGCGAGTCGCTCCACACCTGGCCGGCCATGCTTCTGGCCCAACTGGAAGGCGCCGTGTCGGGCGGGCTCGATGTGGTGCAGATTCGTGAGCCTGACCTTACTGGCGGCGAGCTCACCCGGTTTGTCAAAGATTGTGTCTCGCTCGTTCGCGGGACCCTCACGACGGTGCTGGTCAATGATCGCGCTGACATCGTCATCGCCGCTGGCGCCCACGGTCTCCACCTCCGCGACCGCAGCGTGTCAATCGAGGCAGCGCGAGGTCTTCTGGACCGCGGCTGCACAATTGGACGCTCGATTCACACCGC
>JACCSI010000471.1 GCA_013813075.1 Acidobacteriota bacterium
TGTCGTTTCATCTCGGCGCGCTCGGCATGCCGGGACTGACGGCGTGGGCCGGGTTACAGCTGACCGAGGTCAAGGCCGGCGATCGCGTATTTGTCTCTGGAGCGGCAGGCGCGGTGGGCAGCATGGCGGGACAGCTCGCACAACATCGCGGCGCGGTCGTGATCGGAAGCGCGGGCTCCGACGAGAAGGTCCGCATGCTGGGGTCGGAGCTTGGATTCGGCGCAGCCTTCAATTACAAGAATGGCGAGATCCGGAAGCAACTCGCCGACGCCGCTCCCGAAGGCATCGATGTGTACTTCGACAACGTCGGCGGCGATCACTTGGAGGCGGCGCTCGCCTGCATGCGCGAGCATGGACGGATTGCGGCGTGCGGCTCGATCTCGCGCTACAACGACGAAGTCCCGTCGCCGGGACCGCGCAACATGTTCCTGTTCGTCACTCGTCGTCTCACGATGCGTGGATTCATCGTCACCGATCACCTGCGCGAGACGAAAGCGTTCCTCGCGGCGGTGACGCCGCTGATCGCGGCCGGGACGATCCGCGCACCGGAGACAGTGGTCGAGGGCCTGGAAAACGCCCCACAGGCGTTTCTCGACCTCCTGCGCGGTGGCAACGTCGGGAAGATGATCGTCAGGATTGCGTGACCTTCCGTCCCACTGTCGCCCGGCGCTGCCTGGCGACCGACGGGTCAGGGAAGCACGATCACCTTGCCGACCACCTGACGTGCGGCCATCATCTCGATCGCCTCTGCGGCCCGCTCGAGCGGAAACGTCGCAGAAATGTGTGGCTTCAGTCGTCCTTCCGCGTACCACTGTCCGAGCTGCGCCACGCTGCCGGCAAACGCCTCCGGCTCGCGGCGCAGAAACTCTCCCCAGAAGACGCCGACAATCGCACAGCCCTTGAGCAGGGTCAGGTTCAGCGGTATTTTCGGGATGTCCCCCGCTGCAAACCCGACTACGAGAAGCCGGCCACGCCACGCGATCGATCGCAACGCCGGCTCGGTGTAGGCCCCGCCGACGGGGTCGACAATGACGTCCACGCCGCGACCGCCGGTCAGCGCTTTGATGCCCTCGCGCAAGTCCGACGTCGCGTAGTTGATCACCTCGTCCGCTCCCTGCTCGCGGCACACCGCAAGCTTGTCCTCGCTCGACGCGCAGGCGATGACACGTGCGCCGAGAGCCTTGGCGATTTGGATCGAGGCGATCCCGATCCCGCCGGAAGCGCCAAGCACGAGGACCGTCTCGCCGGTCTTGACCGCGCCGCGATCGCGCAAGCCGTGATCCATCGTGCCGTACGTCAGCAGCAGCGCCGCCGCGGTCGGAAACGTCATCCCTGCGGGGATCGGCAGCACCCGGGTGGCCTCGACTTTTACCTCTTCCGCAAACGCGCCGTGGATCGTGAACACCATGACGCGATCGCCGGGTGCGGTGGACGCGACGCCCTCGCCCACCTCTTTCACGACACCGGCGAGCTCACTGCCCGGCGAGAACGGGAGTGCCGGCTTGAACTGATACTTGTTCTCGATGATCAAGACGTCCGGGAAGTTCACGCTCGCCGCCTTGACGGTAATGACGACTTCGCCCGGTCCCGGCGTGGGCGATGGCACGTCCTTGATCTCGAGCAGACTTGGCGGACCGAACTGCGTGCAGAGTAGCGCTTTCATCGGTTTCGCGTATTATCGCGCGACCGACGCATGCAGAACCCAATTGCTCTTGTCATGATTGCCGCGTACCTGGTGGGCACGACGCTGCTCGGGATGGTCATGATGCGGCGCAGCCGCGGCGGCGACGACTGGGCCGTCGCCGACGGCAAGATGGGCACGCTCATGATCGCCGTCGGCATCGCCGGCACCCGAGTGGGTGGCGCGGCCACGTACGGTGTCGCGGGCGACGTCATCACTGGCGGCATCTGGAGCATGTGGTACTCGGTCAACAGCTTCCTCGCCCTCGCACTGGTGGGCGTCTTTTACGCGGTGCCCTATCGGCGGTTGGGCATTCAGACCGTCGGCGAGGTGTTTGTCCATCGCTTCGGGAGTCGCCGCTGCCAATGGTTGACCAGCCTGTGCGTGCAGATGGAGTACCTGATCGTCAACATCATCGAGCCTTACGTCATTGGCCGCATTCTGACGGCGATGACGGGGATTCCATTTGGGATCACGGTGCTGGCTTCGGGCCTCATCATCGTCACCTACACCTCCATGGGCGGGCTGTGGGGCTCGGCCGCGACCAACTTGATCCACTGCGTCGCGATTCTCGTTGGGCTCGGGGCGGTGGCGTTGATCGGCCTCAATCATCTCGGGGGCTGGGATCAGGTCGTCCTCTCGGTCGACGCCACGATTGCCACGACTGGTCAGGCAGCAACCTGGTGGTCGGTCGCCGGAGCCGGCTGGCTGCCGGTGATCGGCATGTTCTTCGCCGCGACCATGCACACGCCCGCGGCGTCGGTGTATTGCAATTTCGCCGCGGCGGGGCGTGACGAGCGCACGGTGAAACGCGCGTTCCTCTTCGGCGGGCTGATCGCGGCGCCGATGCCGCTGCTGGCCGGCGTGATCGGCATCGAGACGCTCGCGAAGTACGGCGCGGAAGCGCAGCTTGCCAGTTACCAGACGCTGACGAGGCTCGCGCTGGACATCAATCCCTGGGTCGGCGGCATGGCGCTCGCCGCGGTGCTTGCGGCCGTGATCTCGTCCGGCGGTCCCATCCTGCTCTCGAGCGCGACGATGTTCGTACGCGACTGGCTGCCGGCATCGAAGGACTGGTCGCAGGGCCGCCGACTTCGCGCCTATCGGACCACGACGATTGTGTACGGGATGGGCGCGGCGGTGATCGCCTGGCTCGGACCGATTACCTCCATCCTCGATCTCCTGCTGTTCGGTTTTGCCATGGTCGTCCCACCGGCGCTGGCGGTGACCTACTCGCTGTATTGGAAGCGCACCACCGAAGCCGGCGCGTTCTGGGGCATGATGCTGGGCTTTGTTGGTGGTCTCACGTGGTATGCGTTCACCCACTTCGTCCTTCCTGGGCAAGGCGAAGGCATCGATCCGTCCTACCCGACGTTTTTTATTCCATTGATTGCCATTCCGTTGATCTCGCTGCTCACGAAAGAAGACGGAGAGAGCAAGGCCGCGTTTTTTACCAAGTTGAACGCGGTCAAGGCCGACTCGTAGCTGCATCGCCGCGCCTCAGCGCACCGGCGCCTGGACGTGCTCTTGTGCCGCGGTCCACGCTTCTACGGTCTCGATATCCCGCTTCACCGTGCGCGACGCGATGAACAGCACGATCGCCAGGAGCACCGCCAGGAACGGAATCACGTACATGGCGGAATGCAGCCCAGTGGCCCGGAACGGTTCGAGCGCTGCGGCCGTGTGGTCCAGCACGCCTGCGTCGATCGCCGCTTGCGTGGTGAAGTAGTCGCTGATCAGGCCCGTGCCGACGGGACCGAGCGACGCGCCGGCCAGATACATGGCGCCAAAGTACAACGCCATCGCCGTGCCGCGCAGGGCAGGTTCGACGATGTCTTGGATGGTCGAGTAGACCGTTGCGTAATACGCGTACATCACGCCGACGCCCGTCCCCATCAGCAACGCAAAACCCATCACATCCCCCGCCGGGCGGGTCAGCGACAAATACATGAACGGTGCACAGACCGCGATCGCCACGGTTGCAACCAGCAGGCGGCCGTCTTTTCGCTTGCGGTAGATCACATCAGCGGCGATGCCACCGCCGACTAAACCGACGATGCCGGACAGGCCGTACACGAGCATCGCAATGAGCCCTGCCTGCGACAGGCTGACACCGTGATAGCGGATTAAAAACGACGCCAGGAACGCACCGAGCGCATACATGTTGAAGTTGTGCAGCGCGCCCGAGGCGATGATCCATCCGAGCGTCGGGATCGACAGCAACAGCTTGTAGGGCGAGCCGGGGCGACGCTTCTGCCCCACCTTGTGCTCCTCGACCATGCCCCGCGCCGGTTCGCGAACAAACAGCGCGGCGACCGCGCAGAGAAGCCCCGGCGCCGCGGCGATGAACAACGCCGTGCGCCAGCCCCAGCGTTGTGCGACGTAACCGCCGACCAGAAAACTGAGACCGAGGCCGATCGGCAGACCGAGCATGAAGACGGCCGTCGCACGAGCGCGATGCCGTGTCAGGTAGAGATCGCCAATCAGCGAGATCGCGGCGGGCGCGCAGCTCGCCTCGCCGACGCCGACACCGAGTCGCACCGCAAACAGCTCCCAGAAATTCCGCGCCAGGCCGGACGCCGCCGTCAGCAGGCTCCAGACGAAGACACCGATGGCCAGGATGTACTTGCGGGTCGCACGATCGGCCAGGCGGCCGAACGGCACGCCAACAAAAGCGTAGAGCAGCGTAAACGCGGTGCCAAGCGCACCCAGCGCGGTGTCACCCAGGCCCCACTCGCGTCGAATTTGCTCGCCGACCGCCCCCAGAATCTGGCGGTCGAAAAAATTCATCAGGTTGATCGCAAAAAGCACTGCGAGCGCGTACCCGGCCCCCGGAACTCCCATGTGTTGTGCCTTGCCGATCGTTGCCTAGAACGGATAACGCCCCGCCGCAATGACGGCATCGCCAATCCGGCGGCGCGCCGAAACCGTGTCGTAGCCACGGTGACTGGTCACGCCCTCCAGCGCCGCCATCAGCCCGTCGGACGTCGTCGTGTGTGCGGCAATGGCGTTGGCCACCTGCTTACCAGCATGCGCGACCCGGTCGGTGGCATCAGATGCGTACACCCGCGCAACATCGCCGGCGATCGATGCCTTGTCACTACCCCGGGCGCCCAGCTTCTCTGCACGCCCAATCGCGCTTTCGACGGCGTACGCGTCGATGATGATGTTGGCAATGTGCGCCATGACCTCTTGCTCTTCACGCACCGTGTCGCCATAGACCTGTGACGCCGCCGTGAGCGAGGCGATCGCCAGGCGCTTGGCGCGCGCCAGCAGATGATGCTCAGACGCCAGCGTCGGGTCGCCGCCAGCCCGTGCCGGCGTGTCGGTACCGAGCACCGACCGGTTCTTCAGCAGCCGCGTCGGAATGATGAGCCGATTGATCTCGTTGGTGCCTTCATAAATGCGGGTGATGCGCGCATCACGATACGCCCGCTCCACCGGGAACTCGCGCGAATAGCCGTTGCCGCCAAACACCTGCACCGCTTCGTCGACGACGTAGGCCAGCGCCTCGCTGGTCGCGACCTTGTTGATTGAACACTCGACGGCGAAGCGTTCGATCGTTTTCAACACCTTGACGCCGTCCGCTTCGTCGACCCCTTCAAGCGCCTTGTCAACGTCACCGAGTGCGCGATAGACCATCGCCTCACCCACGAAACACCGCACCGTCATCTCGGCCAGCTTCTGTTTGACCAAGCCGAATTCGCAAATTGCCTTGCCGAACTGGCGGCGCTCTTTGGCGTACTTCACCGACTGGTTGAGCGCCTGCTTGGCGCCCGCGATGTTTCGCGCGCCCAGCTTGACGCGGCCCAGGTTGAGAATGTTGAAAGCGACCTTGTGACCTTCGCCGATCACGCCAAGGACGTTTTCGACCGGCACGAATACGTTATCGAGCATCAGAACCGTGGTTGACGAGCCGTCGAGCCCGAGCTTCTTCTCATCGGCACCGCTCTGCACGCCCATGCTGCGCTCGACGATGAAGGCGGTAAATTTTTCGCCGTCCACCTTGGCGAAGACCGTGAAGACGTCGGCGAAGCCGCCGTTGGTGATCCAGGCCTTCTGTCCATTCAGCACGTAATGCTTGCCGTCGGCAGTGAGCCGGGCCGTCGTCCTCGCCGACAGTGCATCGGAGCCGGAGTGCGGCTCGGTCAACGCATAGGCGCCAATCATCTCCGCGCTGGCCAACCGCGGCAGGTACCGCGCCTTCTGATCATCGGTGCCGAAATAGACGATGGGCAGCGTGCCGATCGACGTGTGCGCGCCGAGCGACCCGCCAAACGACGGGTTGATGGCGATGTGCTCGCCGACGTAGGCGGCGCTGATCTTGTCCAAGCCGAGCCCCCCGTACGCGGCGGGAATCTCCAGACGCAACAGGTCGAGTTCGGCGGCCTTCTTCAACAGTTCCCGCGTCTTCGACCAGTCGTGGGCGTACAGGCTGGCCTCGTTGGGCACTACTTCATTGCGCATGAACTCCGCCGCGGTCTGACCAAACAGACGCTGCTCGTCGGTGAGATCTTCCCGGGTGAACAGATCTTGCGGATCGAGCGATCTGGTCAGAAACGTTCCCCCGCCTAGCACTTGGTGCACTTCCGCCACAGCTCCTCCCGTCTTGCCGCCTGTCGTGTGTGACGTGGACGGTCATCTTCTTCTGTTGACAGTCAGTCGGCGCGCCAGTATAAGCGGGCCCACAATGTCTTCCATCCAGGAATTGTTCGATCTGACAGGCCGGGTCGCGATCGTCACCGGCGGCTCACGGGGGCTTGGCGAAGAAATGGCCGAGGGCCTCGCCGAGGCCGGCGCCTCGCTGATGTTGTGCGCCAGGCGCGAAGAGTGGTTGACGCCGACGGTGGAACGGTTCCGCGGGCAAGGCTTCAGGGTCGAGGGCATGGCCGCCGACGTCGCCAACCCTGCCGACGTGCGTGCGGTCGTCGAGGGAACGATACGGGCGTTCGGAAAAGTCGACATTCTCGTCAACAATGCGGGCATTACGTGGGGCGCGCCCGCGGAGGAGATGCCGCTGGAGAAGTGGCAGCGCGTGGTTGACGTCAACCTGACCGGAGCGTTCCTGTTCGCGCAGGCGGCGGGACGAGAGATGCTGAAGCGCGAGTACGGCCGCATCATCAACGTCGCGTCGATTGCGGGCCTGCACGCCTCGGTGCGCGGGCCGCACTACGCGCCGTACGCCGCGACCAAAGCGGGCCTGATGGGGCTGACGCGAGAGCTTGCCGCGTCGTGGGGACGCCAGGGCATTCGCGTCAATGCCATCGCTCCCGGGTTCTTTCACTCGCGGCTGGCCGACCCGGCGATTCCGTTGGCGGAGCCGTCAATCAAGGCGTCGTGCCCCATTCCACGCGTCGGCGCGGCAGGCGAGTTGAAGGGTGTCTGCGTTTTTCTCGCCGCAGACGCGTCAAACTACATCACCGGCCAGACGGTCGTCGTCGACGGCGGCCGCACCATTGCGGGCCACTAGACTAGTCCACAGGACTGGCAGAAAGCACAGCCCATGTCTTCGCCGTACGCCGCACGCCCCTGGCTCGCGCACTACGACTATTGGGTGCGTCCGGAGC
>JACCSI010000484.1 GCA_013813075.1 Acidobacteriota bacterium
GTGCTGGCCGGGGGCATGTTTCGGGTGATCCCGTGGCTGGCCAGTGACGTGACTAGCCGCCTCGCCGAAGTCGCGCCTCGTACTGTCATCGCCACACTGGAGGTTGAACCGGCACTCGGCGCCGTCCAGCTCGCGTTGCGCGAAGCGAGCGGCGGCGTCCGGGTGCCGCAGTACATCGACTCGATGGCGACCCCGGCGTGAAGTGCGAAGTCTTTTCGACGGAAGCGGCGCTCGCCGCGGCGCTCGGACGCCGCATCATCGACATGATTGGGCGTCAGCCCGACGTCGTGCTGGGCCTGCCGACCGGCCGCACGCCCCTGGCGCTGTACCAGGAGCTGATTCGACTCACCCACGAGGAGCGCGTCGACTGGTCCGGGGTGCGAACCTTCAATCTCGACGAGTTTGTCGGGTTGGGCCGCGGTGATCGGGGCGGCTACCGCACGTTCATGGAGAATCGGCTCTTCGAACATGTCAACCTTGTCGAGCGCAACATCGAATTCCTCGACGGTCGCGCGGCCGACCTCGACCGCGAATGCGAGCGTTACGAGCGCGCGGTTGTGGCGTCGGGCGGCGTCGACCTGATGCTGCTCGGCATCGGGGTGAATGGACACATTGGTTTCAACGAACCGGCCGGATCGCTGGTCGCCCGAACGCACCGGGTGATGCTCGATGAGCCGACGCGCGCGGCCAACACCATGTGGTTCGACGGCGACCTCGAGCGTGTCCCGCGCGAGGCGTTGACCATGGGGATGGGCACCATTCTCCAATCGCGATCGATTGTGCTAATCGCGACGGGCGACGCCAAGAGCGAGGCGGTGACAGCCCTATTACGCGGCGGCGTGACGACGCGTTTCCCGGCGTCCTTCCTGCAGCTCCACCCGCGGGTGCGGGTGCTGCTCGACGTGCTACTCGCTGATCAAGTTCCGTAGGCGAGGCTCGATATCTTCGCCGATCGCTTCGCGCACCGAGTCCTTGGACTTGCGCAGGCGCGTCAGCGCCTTGGCGTGGGACAGGCCGGTCTTCTGCATCACGATCGCCGCCTTGACGTTCCAATTGGCTTTCTTGAGCAGCTTGTCGACTTCGTCACCCTCGACGCCCGTGACCATCTGGACGATGCGGCGCGCGCGGTCGCGCAATTTGTCTGAGTTGATCTGCACGTCAACCATGAGGTTGCCGTATGTCTTGCCGATGAGAATCATCGCGCCGGTGGTGATCATGTTGAGCACCAGTTTCGTTGCGGTGCCGGCTTTGAGCCGAGTGGAGCCGGCAATCACTTCGGGTCCAACGCCTGGGGCAATGGTCAGGTCAACGAACGCTTGGAGCTCCGTGCGCGGGTCACACGTGACGAAAATAATGCGCGCGCCAGCCTGACGGCCGCTCGTGAGCGCGCCGCGCACGAACGACGTCATGCCGCTCGCCGACACCCCAACCACGACATCGTTCTTGGTCGGCGACAGGCGATTGATCTGCCGGGCGCCTTCTTCGTAGTTGTCCTCTGAGCCTTCTTTGGCTTTGAGAATGGCCCCCTTGCCGCCGGCCATGATGGCCTGCACGATGTCGGGGTCGGTGCCAAAGGTGGGAGGCATCTCGGCGGACTCGAGCACGCCAAGCCGTCCACTGGTCCCTGCCCCGACAAACACCACGCGCCCGCCCTTGCGCAAGGCTTTCGCCAGCATGTCGGCGCCGAGCGCGATGCGATCACGCTCCCGCTGCACCGCTGCCAGCATTTTGCGGTCTTCGGCGATCATCAGATCGACGATGCCGGCAGCCGGAACCTTATCGATGGCGAGAGTGGCGGGATTAATCGCCTCTGTGGGAAGGCCTTGCCACTTCGAACGTGTGGGCATCTGACAATCGCTCCGGGGAGGCGCTAAGACAAAACGTGATGGTAGCACGGGGGCACGTTATAAGCTGACGCCGTGAGCGCGCGCGTCGACCAATACCTGTCGCACTTGCGCTACGAGAGGCGGCTGGCGGACCACACCCTGGAGAGCTATGCCCGAGACCTGGTCGAGCTTGGCCGATTTGCCGCGACCCGGGATGACGCCGTCGAGCGCCTGACCCGCCAGGGGCTCGAAGCCTTCGTGCGCGCGATGATGAGCGAGGGCCGATCACCGAGGTCGGTCGCACGCACGGTCGCCTGCGTGCGCGGTTTTTATCGCTTTCTGACCCTGCACCAGCACATCACCGATAACCCAGCCGTAGATTTGCAGGCGCCGCGTGCGTGGAAGGTGCTGCCGAAGTTTCTCTCGGTCGAAGACGTCGATCGGCTGTTGCGTGCGCCCGACGTCACCACGCCGCGGGGGCTGCGCGACCGTGCGCTGATCGAGCTGCTGTATGCAACGGGCCTGCGCGTGTCGGAGCTGGTCGAGCTCAAGCCCCAGGATCTGCATCTCGAGGCCGGCTACTTGACGACGATAGGCAAGGGGCGCAAGCAGCGGCTGGTGCCGGTCGGGGCAGAGGCAGCCGAGTGGGTGAACCGCTACCTGAACGAGGCCCGTCCGAAGCTGGTCGGCACCCGAACGTCGCCGCGTCTCTTCGTCAACGCGCGGCGGGGTGGTCCTGGGATTACGCGGGTCGGGTTCTGGAAAATTCTGAAGGGGTATGGCCAGACGCTCGGTCTTTCGCGGCAGATCAGCCCACACGTCCTTCGCCACTCGTTTGCGACGCACCTGCTCGAACGCGGCGCCGACTTGCGAGCCATTCAAATGATGCTCGGACACGCCGACTTGTCGACGACCCAAATCTACACTCACATCCTCGATACCCGCATGCGTGCGCTATACGAGCGATTTCACCCCAGGGCGTGACGCGCGTCGCCGTGGTGGTCCTCGTTGCCGGCGCGCTCGTTGCC
>JACCSI010000489.1 GCA_013813075.1 Acidobacteriota bacterium
GCAATGACCAGCGAGTGGTACGCGATCTGGACAAGGTCGCGGCACGAGAAGCTGGTGCGCGATCAGCTCGAACAAAAGCACGTCGAAGTCTTCCTGCCCACGATCACCAAGTGGAGCCGCTGGAAAGATCGTAAAAAGAAGATCGACTGGCCGCTCTTCCCTGGGTATTGCTTTGCGCGGTTCGACGTCACGGATCGCCTGCCGATTCTGAAGTGCGAAGGCGTGGTCACGATCATCGGCAACGAAGGGCATCCGTCCGCCATTCCCGCGACCGAGATCGACGGCATTCGGCAGCTGATTGACAGCGAGCTGGCGTTCGATCCGTGCCCGCTGATCAAGGAGGGCATGATGGCCGAAGTCAAGGCTGGCCCGCTCAAAGGTGTCGTCGGCCGCCTGATTCGCAAGGGCGCACACGCTCGGCTGGTGCTCTCGGTCGATTTGATCGGTCAAGCGGTGAGCGTTGAAGTCGACGCCGCCGACGTCAAGGCGTACTAGTGCCGGGCGCCGATGACGGGGCAGAAAACTCTGAAGAAAACTCATGAAGATAGGTGACGTCGCGCTGCCGTCCCCGATGGTCGTCTCGCCGATGGCGGGCATGACTGATACGGCGTTTCGCCGGCTGGTCAAGCGTCAGGGCGGATGCGGGCTGGTGGTCACGGAGATGGTCAGCAGCGAAGGGCTGGTGCGCGGCATCGATCGCACCCTCGAGTACGCGGAATACACCGAGGAAGAGCGACCCGTTTCCATTCAAATCTTCGGCGGCGACCCAGACAAGATGGCGGAAGCGGCGCGCATCGTCGAAGGCATGGGCGCGAACATCGTCGACATCAACATGGGGTGCCCGGTAGCGAAAATTTCTAAGCACAATGCGGGCTGTCGCCTGATGCGCGAGCCGAAGCATGCGGCCGTGATTGTTGCCGCGATGGTCAAGGCAGTGAAGATCCCCGTGACGGTCAAGATGCGCAAGGGATGGGACGAGCATGAGTTGAATGCGCCGGATGTGGCCAGGGCGGTCGAGCAGGCGGGCGCCGCGGCGATTACCATTCACGGCCGGACCGCGAAGCAGTCTTACTCGGGGGCGGCGGATTGGGAGTTCGTCGCGCGTGTGGCCGACGCACTGACGATTCCCGTGTTTGGATCCGGTGATTGCATCGAGCCGGCGCAGATCGTCGAGCGGCTGCGTCACGGGGTGAGCGGGGTGTTCGTCGGCCGGGGTGTGTTGCGCAACCCCTGGATTCTTGCGCAAGCGCAGGACCTGCTTCAGGGCCGGCCCGCCCGAGCGGTGTCGACCGACGACCGCGGCCAGTTCCTCCTCGACTATATCGAGTTGCTCCAGACCGAGCGTCTGCGCGAAGACCCCAGCTTCCGGCATCAGGCGCCGCGTCAGCCCTCACGCGACCACGTCGAAGACGCGGGCTTCACCGATCATGCGGAGGGCGTGGGCTTCAGCCCCGCCAGCACGCGCTACGAACTGGCACCCCGCCACGATCGCTGGGTGATCAACAAAGTACGGGCCTTGTGCTCGTGGTACACAAAAGGGTTTGAGAACGGTTCCCACCTGCGCATTCAGGTGAACGCGGCGCAATCACTCGGGGAACTACGCGACCTCATTCGGCTGTTCTTCCTGTCTCCCGCGATGTCTGCTTCCTAAGCGCGGGTGCCCGTTTCTCGGGGTGCTGAGCCATCTCGCCGTAAGATGACCTCCTGGCGATGACCCAGGATGCGCGGATTTTTGTTGCCGGCCACGGCGGCCTCGTCGGCACCGCGCTGATGCGGCGTCTGCACGCCGAGCGGTATGACAACGTCCTGACCGCGACTCGGGAGCAGCTCGACCTGCGCGATCAGGCAGCGGTCAATTACTGGTTCCGCGCCACCCGGCCTGAGTGCGTGTTCCTGGTCGCCGGCACGGTGGGCGGTATCATGGCCAACTCGACCCGGCCGGGGGAGTTCATCATCGCGCTGGCCGCCGGCATCAGGTCCACCTACGAGTGGTTTCTCGCACACAAGGGCACGGCACGCGGCCTCACGGCCGGCGCGCGGTCGTGACGGATTCGCCACCCGGCTCCGAGAGCTGACGCGCGCGCTTACTGGATGACGGGACATGCCGAGTCTGCTGGCGCCGGGACCCGGTAGAATTGTTCCGATGCGGATTCCCGAGCGGGTGAGAGCGATCGAGCTGCCGCAGTTCGATCTCTTGAACGATATTGCAGACCGCTGGACCGCGCGAGGGGCTGACGTCATTCGGCTCGGGCAGGCCCTTCCGGGCTTTGATCCGCCGCCGATGGCGGTAGCGGCATTACGCGCCTCGCTCGATGACCGCTCGTCGCACACCTACTCCTCGGACGCCGGCATACCGGAATTACGACACGCTCTCGCGGCGTCCCTGCGCGCACTTGGCGCAGACCTCGATCCGGACAACGAAATTATCATCTCGGCCGGTGGCAACCAGGCGTTTCAGCTCGCCGTGACGACGCTCATCGATCCCGGTGACGAAGTGATTCTGGTGTCACCATATTTTCTCAATCACGAGATGGCGGTGCGCTCGGTTGGTGCGGTGCCTGTGGAGGCGCCAGTTCCGGCGACGCGAGGCTTCGTGCCGTCGTGGGCGGACATCGAGCCGCACCTCACCCCGAAGACTGCCGCTGTCGTCGTCGTGTCGCCAAGCAACCCGACTGGTGCCGTGATTGGTGGCAGCGAGCTGACGCGCATCACTTCGGAGTGCGCGGTGCGCAACATCGTGGTGTGTGTCGATGAAACGTATTT
This sequence comes from Acidobacteriota bacterium, assembly GCA_013813075.1. Classification (GTDB taxonomy): domain Bacteria; phylum Acidobacteriota; class Vicinamibacteria; order Vicinamibacterales; family UBA2999; genus JACCSI01. The sequence goes on from JACCSI010000489.1 coordinate 2,764, forward strand.
GCGCTTCTGCTACGACAGTCCGCCGGCGACGGCCGTGGGGTTGCCGAACTGGCGGGACAACGTCGTGGTCATTGGCAGTTTCTCGAAGGCGTTCGCGATCACGGGATGGCGGTGCGGCTATCTCCTTGCCAGGCCGGCGGCTGTGGCCGAGGCGATGAAGATTCAGGACTGCATGGTCATTTGCGCGCCGGTGCCGGTGCAGCGCGCCGTGACCGCGGTGCTCGAGCGCGAGCCGGATTACCCACAGCGCTGGCTGCCCGAATTGCGCGAACGGCGCGACGTGCTCGTCGGCGCGCTCAACGCGGTCCACGGGGTCACCGCCGTGCGGCCGGCTGGCGGCTTTTTCGTGATGGCCAGGCTCGACGGCGTCACCGATTCGCGCGCGTCGGCGGAGGAGCTGATCAACCAGCAACAGGTCGTCACGATTCCCGGGAGGTTCTTCGGCAAAGCCGGCGAGGGCTACCTGCGGATCTCATACGGCGCCGCCACGCCCGACCGGCTGGAGGAAGCCTGCCGCCGAATCGAAGCGTACCTGAGCGACTGAGCACGCGCCCATAGCCGCCGCCTGCGCGCGCCTATCGTCCTTCGAGCTGACGGATCACGTGGTAGTTGTTCGCGACGACCACGGCGCCGATGACGTTGGTGAC
>JACCSI010000558.1 GCA_013813075.1 Acidobacteriota bacterium
CGCTTTGATCCCGACACCGCGAACCACGATGACATCGACCGTCGCCATATCTGGCGGGTTCCGGTCGACGGGAGCACGCCTCAGGTCCTGATGATCGAAAGCACAGGCGCGGAGTGGATGCCGGCGCCGCTCGACAACAACACCGTCGCGTACATCGGGTCCGACTCCCATCTTCCTGCGCTGGCGCGCGTGCGGCGACGCGACGGCACCAGCCTGCTGACCGCGCTGCCGCCGAGTTTCCATGGGCCGCTGGTCGCGCCGCAACGCGTCACGTTCACGGCCACCGACGGCGAGGAGATCTCCGGTCAGCTCTTTCGTCCGCACGACATCAGGGACGGCGAGAAGCGGCCGGCCGTGCTGTTCTTCCATGGCGGCTCACGCCGCCAGATGCTGCTCGCGTGGCACTACCTGTCCTATTACCACAACACCTATGCGATGAATCAGTTTCTCGCCAGCCGCGGCTACCTCGTGCTGTCGGTCAACTATCGCAGCGGCACCGGCTACGGATTGAACTTCCGCGAGGCGCTCAATTACGGCGCCACCGGTGCGAGCGAGTTCAATGACGTCATCGGCGCGGGGCTGTACATGAAGAGCCGGCCCGATGTCGATCCGGCACGGATCGGCATTTACGGCGGGTCGTACGGCGGCTACCTCACCGCACACGCACTGGCGCGGGCGTCGGACCTGTTTGCGGCGGGCGTGGACATCCATGGCGTGCACGACTGGAACGTCGGCATCCGCACGTTCATGCCGAACTACAACCCGGGGCCGGAGGTGGAGCAGCGCAATTTCCGGTCGTCACCGCTCAACTACGTCAAAGGCTGGCGGTCGCCAGTGCTGCTGATTCATGGAGACGACGACCGCAACGTGTCGTTTGCGGAGACCGTGACGCTGGCCGAGGCGCTGCGCAAGCAGGGCGTCACCTTCGAGTCACTCGTCATTCCGGACGAGATCCACGGGTTTTTACGTCACGAGAGCTGGCTGCGCGTGTTGACGGCGACCGCGAATTTTTTGACCGTCATCTGAAGAAATTACCGACGACACTGCCGACCGGTCAGTGAACACTGACCCCGACCACCGACGCGAACCGATCTCTGAGGCGCATCCCTGTCGCCGCATCGCTGTCGCGATGCGTCTACTGCGACTTCCCGCGTGCCGTGATTGGCCACACCACCTCGACCCGGTCGTTGCGCGTGCCGTAGATCTGGTCGTAGAGGTTCACGACCGGATCGCAATGCGGCACAATCAGCTCGAGCCGGTCGCCGATCTTGTAGGTCTTCGACGCTTCCGTGAAGGTAATCACGCCGAATTCGTCGGAGCCGGCGTTGTAGTCCATGCCCGGCTCGCCGATCACGCCGGCGCGAGGGACGTTGAGCGTCAGCGCCTTGGCGCCGGCGTCGGTCGTCAAGCGCCCGGGGAACCGGTTGTTGAGCACGGTCGCGACGACCGTGAGTGACGGCGCAAAGTCCTTGTACACCGGGTTGCCGTCCTCGCTGCCGATGGCGAGATACTGCATGTCCATGAAGATGTAGCTGCCGACCTGGACGTCGCTGAAGCCGGGGGTCAGGTGCTGGACGCTGTAGGTGCCGGTGCCGCCGCCACTGAAGATCTCGGTGTTGAGCCCCGCCGCCTTCATTGCTTCGTAGGTCCGGACGTGCTCCTCCAGCCCCTTGAGCGCGCGTTCCTTGCGCGCCGCAAAGCCCGTGACGTGCTGCGCGCCGCCGTCATACGAGAGCAGGCCACGCAGCTTGAGGCTCGGCAGCGTGTCCACCAGCTTCGCCAGGGTGATCGCGTCGTCTCCCGGAGGGATCCCACTGCGCGTGCCGACGGCGACGTCGATGACGACGTCGGCCACGATTCCCGCGGCTTTCGCCGCATCGGCAAGGTCGCGCGCGTTGGCGGCGTAATCCACCGCCTGAATGAAGTGCGGGTTGCGCTTGCGCAGTTGCATCGCTCGGCGAATCTTGCTTGCCGACGGATTGCCGGTCGTCATGCACATCGGCTCGATGCCTTGCGCAAAGAGCGCCTCCGCTTCACTCACCTTCGCGGTGCAGATGCCGATGGCGCCGGCCGCCAGCTGTAGTCTGGCAATCGCCGCGCACTTGTGCGTTTTCGCGTGCGGTCGCACGGCGACCTGGTTGCGCGTCAGCACCGTTTGCGCCTTGGCGATGTTCTGTTCGAGTTTGTCGAGATCGACGCACAGGGCGGGGGTGTCGAGGTCCCATTTCGAGAGGCCGGTCTGAAGCCGTTCGCCATCTGCGGCGGCACGCACCTCGCTGGCGGAGTAGCCGTGCACAGGCCCGGGAATCCAGACCGATGCCGCACTGACGGCGCCGGCGGCCAGGAAGGCACGGCGCGAGGAAAAGCCAATAGGCGTCATGGACGGGATGATAGCGCACGGTCCCCGCGCTGAAGCGATTCGAGTTGAATGACGGGCTCGGGCGAGCCGTCCCACGTGAAGCGATACGTTCTGTCGCGCCGAACATGGCTGACCAGCGCCGGGCGGAAGCAGCCGACGCAGGTGCCGCCCTGGTGGCGGACGCTTGGATACACCACGCCCAGCGAGCCCGCGCCCATCAGGGTCTCAGCGAGCGCCTGCGATGCGACATAACTGTCCGGGTCGAGGCAGTCGCGGCAGCCACGCGCGCGGCGGAGGTCGTGAAAACGGGCGCTGAAGTCGGCCAGATAGTCGTCGTAGGTGACACTGTCTTCGAAGCGGTTGATTTCGGCGAGCTGCACGGTCTTGTGGAACGCCACTTCGGCCTGCGCGGTCTCGAGCGCGAAGCCGGCATACCAGACCCCACGGTCGGGACCATTGAAGCGGCTGCCGAGCGGATGCGCATGACAGAACGAGGCGTTGATCACCGACGCATACGGCACCGCGAAGACCAGTTCCTCGAGACCGATCCCGGGCAGCCGTTGCTGCGCCGCTAACACCCGCTCGTTGGTCGCGGCGTCCAGTTCGAAGATCGCCTGCAGGTGTTCGTCGTCGTCCGCAAGTGCGACCAGGACGCTGTCGCCGTGCGGGAGGTGCCGCGAGGGAATGAGCCGGTGTGTGTCGAACTGACGCACCAGTGACAGTGGCGGTGGTGCCATCCCGCGACTTCCTTCCCTGGCGCGGAACAGGTCAGCCGCGGCGCGCGTCGAGCAGGCGCCGCACGGTGTGCATGGCCGGCAGGCCGCCGCGGATCATGAAGGCCAGGGGTGTGTCGCCGGCGAACAGGGGATGACTGTTCGGCAGCTGCGTCCACTCGTCCGCCAGGCCCTTGCCGTGGAGGATATGGAGGGCCTTGAAGACGCCAATCAAGAACGAGACGCGCGTCAGCCGATCGGTGTCAAGGACGCGGTCGGGATTGCGCTTCCACTCGTAAAAGGGTCCGTTGCTAACGCCGCCGAGCAGCGCGCGTGCGTCCTCGTCGCGCACCTTCCAGCGACTCATGATGTTGAAAAAGGCTTTCAGCGCCGGGGCCGACAGGCGCTCGCGCTCGTCCTTGGTCCGAAAATCGGGAGGTGCGTCGAGACGGTAGCGGGTGGCGGGGTAGTGCTGCGCCGGTGCCATCGGTCACTCCTGATCAGGAGTATATTGACTTCGTTCGACGGCGTCAACTGGTGCCATCAGTGCACAATGCCGGTGCCCTCGGGTTCCCACTCGAGATGTGGAATATCCAACGCCCGAACGGCGTCCATGGCTGCTACGAGGGCGGCGTCACACTTCTCTCCGCGTCGTGAGGTGCGGAGTTCTCGCCGCGCCTGACGGAGCGCCCGCAGCACCCGCGCCCGGTCGAATCGCTGTCCCTCACAGTGTTCGCAAAAGCTCATGGCCTGATTGTACGCAAGGGATGGCGGAGCGGACCAACACGTGCCTGCGGGGCGCGAACACCTCTGCTCTCCGAGACTATAATTGCCGCTGTTTCGCACACTGACCCGCAGGTGATCGGGAGGTCCGCATGGTCGCTGTTAGTCCGCACACGATCGGTCGAGTATGGCCGGCCGCTCTGGTTGGCGCCGTCGTATTGATGAGCTCGACGTCCGGCGTCCTCCGTGCGCAGAACGCCGATGTCCGGCCGATGACGTTTCTCGATATGCGCCAGATGCGCTCCGTCGGCGCGCCGACGCCAAGCCCGGACGGCCGGCTGTTGCTGTACACGTTGTCCACACCCGACTGGAAAGAAGCCAAGACCCAGACCGACGTCTACCTTGTGTCGATCCCGCAGGGCGTGTCATCAACGAAGCAGATGACGTTTACGAAGGACAAGGACGAGACCTCGCCGCGCTGGACGAAAGACGGCCGCGCGTTCTTCTTCCTGTCCAACCGCGAAGCGCCCGACAGCGCCGCCACGCGCGCGCAAATCTACACGATGCGCCCGGACGGCGGCGAGGCACAGCGCGTCACCGACACCAAAGAAGGTGTGCGCGACTACGCGCTCAGCAAGGACGGCCGGTGGCTGGTGTATCGGAGCGGCAAGGACGGTGAAGAACAGCTCTATCGCCTGCCGACGAGCGGCATCGAGGCGGCCACACCAGAGCTGTTGGTCAAACACGATGTCGGCGTGGGCACGTGGCGCATCGCGCCGGACGACAAGCGCATTTATTTCGTGTCGCCGAACGCGCTCGACAAGGACGACAAAGAGCGGCGCGAGAAGAAGTTCACCGTCAATATCCGCAACATGGAAACGCCATCGGCCAGTTTATGGGCGCTGGATCTGGATCCGGCGGGACCGCCCGCCTCTGCGAACGGGACGTCGGTGAACAGGGCGACAGCCTCCGCCGCGGCGCGCTCCCCGAAGAAGCTGACCGACGGCACCCAGTACGCCGCGACGGCGTTTTCGCTGTCCGATGACAGCAAGTGGGTGGGGTTCCGCGGGCAGTCGGTGGATCGCTATCAGCGCGGCATCACGGCGGAAACGCTTTACGCGGACCTCTACCTGATGGAGGTCGCGACCGGGAACATCGAGCGGCTGACCAACAACTTCGAGGTGTCGGAAAGCGGCGTCAGCTTCTCGCCGGACAGCCAGTGGGTGGCGTATGCCTCGGCCGACGACACCACGAAGTACAACATGACCAACGGCCGCGTCTACCTGCGTCCGGTCGCCGACCGCGGCAAGCCGTTCCGCAAGCTGGGCACGTCATTCGATGGCGACGCCAGCGTCGGCTTCTGGTCTAAAGACGGCAGCACCATCTACTTCAACGAAGGCATCCGCGCGACCAACCAGTTGATGATGCTCGATGTCAAGTCGGGCAACGTCAGGCAAGCGACCGAGGAGAAGGCCTCGCTCTCGGTCGATGTCGACAACGACACCGGCGTCGTGCTCATCACGTACGCCGATCCAAAAATGCCGTCGACGCTGTTCACCACCGATTCGGTGCAAAACGTCTCTTCGCGAGGGTCGTGGCGACAGCTGACCGACCCCAATCCGCAAGTCAAGCGCTTCGCACTCGGCCAAGAGGAAGAGATCACGTGGAAGTCGACCGACGGCACCATGGTGGGCGGTGTGCTGACCAGGCCAGTCGGCTACAAGCCCGGGACGCGCTACCCGCTGATCGTTGCCATCCACGGCGGTCCCGCCGGCGCCGACGTGCTCGGCTTCAACGGCGGCTACGGCTCGCAGGTGTACGCGGGCGCGGGCTACGTGGTGCTCAAACCCAACTATCGCGGCTCGGTGAACTACGGGTTCAAACACAAGACCGATATCGTCGGTAACTACTTCAAGCCCGGCTTCGAAGACATCATGACCGGCGTCGACCACCTGATTGCGCAGGGCATCGCCGACGGCGACAAGATGGTTGCGCTCGGCTGGAGCGCCGGCGGGCACTGGTCCAACTGGATTCTGACGCACACCGATCGCTTCAAGGCGATTAGCTCCGGTGCCGGCACATCGAACTGGATCTCGATGTACGCGCAGAGCGACGTGCAGCGCAACCGCCAGTTTTACCTCGGCGACAAACTGCCCTACGACGACTTCGACGCCTACTGGAACCAGTCGCCGCTCAAGTACATCAAGGCCGCGAAGACGCCGACGATGATCCACGTCGTCGAAGGCGACCCACGCGTGCCGAGTCCACAAAGCGTCGAACTGCACATGGCGCTGAAGCAGCTGGGGGTGCCGACCGAGCTGTTCATGTATCCCGGCAACACGCACGGTATTCCTGACACGCGCAACAACCTGGTGAAGTCGGTCAGCGAGATGGCGTGGATGGATTACTACGTGCGCGGCATCGGCAAGAAGTTCGCGTGGCGCGACGTCCTGAAGACGCTCGAAGAGGAAGCGGCCAAGCCGGCCACCACGACAACTGCGCAGCGATAGCGCCCCCGCGATAGGAAGGGGAGCGTGCGCTCCCAAGACGCTCAGAATATTGGCTGCGTGGTGCGTTCTCCGTTCGAGAACGTCCACGTGGCCGGTCGTTCCGTGCCCTGACAACGTCGTCAGTCACGAGCCGGGAGTGATAGGACACCACTGTCCGGGCGCGGGGACGCCGCGCACATTACTCACGAATCCCCCAGTAAATGCCATCGATGTGATCAGCGTGCAGCGGCATGCTCTTTGCCCTTAGAGGGGCAGAGGCTGATTAGGGGGCTCATATGAACCTTCACTCCGATCGCACGACTGCACGACTCCGCAAAGACGAGAATCACGGCCTCTGGCAAGATGGCCGGGTCTGGTGGGTGAACTGCGTAGCCCTCGAGG
>JACCSI010000567.1 GCA_013813075.1 Acidobacteriota bacterium
CGTCGTGGCTATGGCCGCCCGCAGCCGGATGGGTGTGCGCGGGCTCCGGTGCGTCGTCGGGATCGCCTGAATGCGGCCCGTGTCCAGCCAACGCGAAGCGCGGTGCGCCGTGGAAAGTAAGGTGCACGAGGCGCCACATGTAGATGGCGGTCAGCAATGACGTGAGGGCGCCGACCACCCACAGCCACGTGTGTCCGCGGTAGAAGGTCTCGAAGAGAATTTCGTCTTTCGAAAAGAAGCCGGCGAGCGGGGGGATACCGGCAATCGCGACCGCGCCAATGACGAACGTCCAGTAGGTCACCGGCATGAACTTCTTCAGGCCACCCATGTTGCGGATGTCCTGCTCGCCGTGCAGCGCGTGAATGACTGCCCCCGAGCCCAGGAACAGGAGCGCCTTGAAGAACGCGTGGGTGTAGAGATGGAAGATGCCGGCGCCAAACGCGCCCACGCCCATCGCCAGGAACATGTAGCCGAGCTGGGACACGGTCGAATACGCGAGCACGCGCTTGATGTCGTTCTGAACCAGGCCAATGGTCCCGGCGAACAGCGCCGTGGCCGCGCCGATGATCGCCACGACGTTGAGCGTGATGGGCGCGTGTTCGAACAGCCCTGCCGTGCGGCCAATCATGTAGACGCCCGCCGTCACCATGGTTGCGGCGTGGATGAGGGCCGACACTGGAGTGGGGCCTTCCATCGCGTCCGGCAGCCAGACATAGAGCGGAATCTGCGCCGACTTGCCGGTCGCGCCAATGAAGAACAGCAGCGTGATGAGCGACAGCGTGCCGAAGGTCACCTCGGGCGGCATGGCGGCAACGCGAGTCGCGATCTCCTTGAAGTCGAACGTGCCAAGCGTCACGAACAGGAGCAAGGCGCCGAGGATGAACGCGTAATCGCCAATCCGGTTGACGATGAACGCCTTGTTGGCCGCGTCAGACGCCGACTTCTTCACGAAGTAGAAGCCGATCAGCAGATACGAGCACAGACCAACGCCCTCCCACCCGACGAACATCATCAGGATGTTGGAGCCGAGCACGAGCAGCAGCATGAAGAAGACGAACAGGTTCAGATAGGAGAAGTAGCGGGCAAACTCGCTATCCGTCTCCTCGTGCATGTACGACGTCGAATAAATGTGAATGAGCGAGCCGATGCCGGTGATGACGAGAATCATCACTGCCGACAGCGGATCGAGCCGGAATGCGGCATCGATGACGACGTCGCCGGAGGCGATCCAGGTGAACAGCGTCTGCGCGATCTCGCGTGCGGCAGGGTCGAGCCCGGAGAGGCGCAACACCTCCAGGACCGACACGGCAAACGACAGCAGCATCATGAGGCACGCCAGGCCTCCCGACAGGGTCTTCGACAGGCGCCGCCCAAGAGTGGCGTTGACGAGGAATCCAAGCAGCGGAAAGAGCGGTATCAGCGACAGCACGCGGTCACCACTTCAACGACGTGAAGGCTTCGGGGTTGAGCGACTCGCGATGGCGGAACAAGCCAATCACCAGCGCCAGACCGACGGCCGCTTCGGCCGCCGCGACGGTCATGACGAAAAACACGATGATCTGTCCGTCAACGGTCCCAAACTGCCGGCCGAATGCGACGAACGACAGGTTGACGGCATTGAGCATGATCTCGACCGACAACAGCAGCGTGATCAGGTTGCGGCGCAGGAAGACCCCCGCCGTGCCGATGGCAAACAGCACACCCGACAAAATCAAGAAGTGGCTCAACGGAATCAGCGCAAAGGTCATTCGCTTTGCTTTCGCGCCAGAATCACGGCGCCGACCATCGACGCCAGAATCAGGATGGACGTCACTTCGAAGGCAAACATGTAGTCGGTGAAGAGGACGCGACCCAGTTCGCCGACGTCGGAAATGCCCGTGGCCTGCTGGCCGATGCCGTCGGCAATGCCCGGCGTGCGCGACAGCGCCCACACCAGCTGGGCGACGAGGGCCAGCGCAAGCACCGCGCCAATGCGCGTCGGCCAGGGCCGAGGCAGCGGATGCGCGCGGTCCCAGTCTGATGCGCCTTCACGCGGCACGTTGAGGAGCATCACGGT
>JACCSI010000359.1 GCA_013813075.1 Acidobacteriota bacterium
GCACCATGCACACCGAGCGCAGCAGCGGTGAACAAGGTCGGCGCGGCGCCCGCAAGCACGGTAAAACCGGGCGTCGATCGCGCCAGGTAATCGCCAATCTGCAGCATGTCGTTGCCCGAATCCTTCAGGCCCGCGATGTTGGGATGCCCACTCAACTGTTCCACCGCATCCGGGAGCAAGTTGACCCCGGTATACATCGTCACGTTGTAAAGCAGTAGGGGCACCGGCGACGCATCGGCGACTTCGGTGTAGTGGCGGATGAAATTCTCGCTGGTCATCTGCGGTTTGTAGAACGACGGCGTCCGTGCCATCACCGCATCGGCGCCAATCGCAGCCGCCCGCCGGCAGGCGGCTATCGTGGCGCGCGTCGATTCGCGCCCTGTCCCGACCAGCAGCGGTCGATCGTTCGGTACACGCTCGCGGACAACGGCGATGACGCGATCGGCTTCGTCGTCTTCCAGTTGCGCGGCCTCGCCATTGGAGCCGAGCACGACCAGCCCCGTGAGCGGACTGGCCAGGTAACGGTCGACGTTGGCGAGAATCGCGCGCTCATCGACGTCGCCGTGACTGTCGAACGGAGTGACGATAGGGGTGTAGATGCCGGCGAAACGGTGCTGCATGGTGTCTCGAGTGAGGTGGAGGCGCGCCGTTCAACCCGACGGCCCACGCCTCTTATATGGGCCGCCCGCCGATTTTATCCGACTGCAGAATGATGTTGGCGCTCAGAACGACAGCGAAAATCGCAAACGCTGGTGCCAGCGTCCACGGAAAGCGCGTCATTGCGCTGGCGCTGGCCGCTTCTATCAGCATCGTGCCCCATGTCGCCATGTGTTCCGGAAAGCCCAGCCCCACGTATGACAGCGTCGCCTCGCCGAGAATGAACGCCGGCAGCAGCAAAGTGGCCTGAACGAGCACGTAACCGCCGCAGGCGGGCAACAAGTGACGGGTCAGGATGCGCCAACCGCCGGCGCCCAGCGAGCGCGCCGCTACGACGTATTCGCGCTCGCGCTCCGACGCCACAATGCCCCGCACACCGCGAGCGACGAACGGCCAGCCGACGATGGTAAAGATGCCGGCCATCGACAGAAACACCGTCGACGGGAGCAAAACCAGCGGCATCACCGCGCGCAGCACTAACGACACATAAATCACCGGCAGGACGATGACGAAATCGGCCGCTCGCATCGCGGCATCGTCGACCCAGCCGCCACGGTACCCGGCCAGCCCGCCAATGATGGTTCCCAGCAGCAGGGCGCCGGCTGCCGATACCAGCGCGAGACTCAACGACACACGGGCACCATGCAGCAGACGCGATAGCAGATCGCGGCCGAAGCTGTCGGCGCCAAGCAAGAAGACCGGGTCGGTGACGTTGTCGTCGAACCACGGCAGTGACCGCCGGCTGGCGCGATTCTCTTCGTAACGTTGCGCCAGCCGGTCAGCCATGGCGATGGGATACACGAACGGTGCGCGGAGCGTCCCGCCGTCGAGCACCCGCGGTGCCATCGGCGGCGCGAACATGAAATCACGGTGCTGTGTCTCCGGGTCGTAGGGCGCAACCCACGGCGCGACTGCTGCCAGCACGGCAAGCGCCGCGATCAGCACCGCGAGCCGGCGCATCACGACCGCCTCCACATTCGAGCTCGCGGATCGGCCGCGGCCATCAGCAAGTCGCTCAGCAGTGTGCCGATGGCCAGGAACAGCCCGCCGGCGGCGGCGCAACCGGCCACGAGGAACAGATCCCGCGCGCGCAGGGCGTCGAACATCAACCGGCCGAGGCCCGGCCAGGCGGTGACCACTTCCACGATGAACGAGCCGCTGAAGAGCGACCCGATCATCAATCCGTAGAAGCCGAGCACCGCGCCAAGGGAGACGCGCCACCCGTGCTTCAACTGAGCGCTCTGTCGCGACAGGCCACGCGCTTCGGCGGCACGCACGAACGGCTCTGAAATGGCACGCTGCATCGCCTGTGACTGCAGCCGCTCGAGCAGGGCGGCGAGCGGCAGCGAGAGCGCCACTGCGGGCAGCGGCACGTGACGGGCGACGTCCGCCAGCCAGCGCGCCCACGAGAGGTCGCCGGCGCCGGACGAGACCATACCGCCGGCCGGTAGCAGCCCGGTCCGCGCCGCAATCATCACCATTGCGAGCGACGCAATGAGCGGCGGCATCGACAGAAACATCAACGACACCCCGCGGACAACGGCGACGCCAATGCCGCGTTGGCGAATGCCGGTATAGATGCCGAGCGGGATGCCGAAGAGGCTGGCGGCGACAAGCGCGGCACTGGCTAGCACTCCGGTATTCAGCGCCCGCTCACCAAGCAGGTCGGACACCGGACGCATGTACAGGAGCGAGTCTCCGAAATCAAAGCGCAGCGCGCGACTCATCCAAGCCAGATATTGGGTCAGGATGGGTCGATCGAACCCGAGCTCGGTGCGGCGCTTCTGCACCATCGCGACATTCTCGCCGAAGGCACTTTCCGTCGTGAAGTCGCCGGGCGCGAGCAGCGTCAGCAGCACCGCGGCGGATGACACCACGACGACCAGCAACACCGCAAAGGCGGCGCGCCGCAGCAGAAAGCGCCCGAAAGTCATTCGCTCACTGAGGGGCGCCCGTGTCCCTGACGGCCATTTCGTCGGCACTCCAGATCAGTTGCGGCCGCGAAATCGTCGGCTTCAGGTTGATCAGGCGCGAGCTGGTCGCAATGTAGACGCGCGGCGCCGCGAAGTGCAGCATCGGCAAGTTCTCCGCAAAGATCCTCTGCACCTCGTTGAAGAGGCGCTTGCGTTCCTGTTCGTCCGGGACGGCCCCCTGCTTCAGCATCAACTCGTCAATCTGGCGTTCCCACTCGGTCGCCGGCGTTTTCTGACCAAAGTGCCAGAAGTGCGCACCGCCCGAGCTCATCCACAGGTCCTTCGACATCGCCGGGTCGAGATCAGTTGTCGCGAACCCGATCAATGCCGCCTCAAAATCGCCGCTGACGACGCGCGTGCGGACCGCATTAGGCTCGAGCGGCACCACGTCCATGGCCACACCCACCTGACGGAAATCTTCGCGCAGGACCGCTGCGCTGCGCTCGATGACCGCGTTGCCTCGGAAGGTCAGCAGCGAAAAACGCGCCTCCGCTCCCTGTTCGTCCTCGAGCCACTCATCCTGGTCCCGATTAGTCAGGCCTATCCCTGCGAGCAACGCCTTTGCCTTGTCGGGTGAGAACTCGTAGCGCGGAATACTCGGCCAGAACCACCGCTGATTGCCCGGCGTGACCGGTCCATGGATCGGAACCGCAGCGCCCAGGAAAACCGCGTTTGCAAACGCTTCGCGGTTGACGGCGTGTGACAGCGCCTGACGGAACTGCTTGCGCAGGAACCAGACGCGGCGTGGATCGCTCTCCCAGTTGTCCGGCCGCAGATTGAACGTGAACGAATCTGGATCCGTTGACACGCCGAGCTCGTCGATGTTGATGCGTCCCTGTTGTTCGAGTGAGCGAAGCGTCTCGATGTCGGAGGCGCGAATGGACTGTTGCATGAACTCGGTCTGCCCGGATTGCAGCCGCACCAGTTCGGCGTCCTGGTCCGGAATCAACTCGATGGTAAGCCGATCGAGATACGGCAACTGGACGCCGCGGTCGTCGCGGCGCCAGTACCGGGGATTGCGCTCGAACACCAGCCGTTGTGCCGGCTGATACTGAGTCAGGACGAACGGGCCGATTGACACCAGGTCGGCCGGCGGCGTGCCGGCGCCCCACGCCGTCCCAAACGAGCCGTCGTCGAGCGCGGCTGCCAGCTTGTGCTTGGGCATCATCGTCAGGTTGTCCAGCAGGCGAATCCCTGGTCCAAACACAAAGGGGTAGGTGACGACGACGGTACGCGGGTCGGGTGAGGTGGCCTGCAGCGGTTGGCCCCCGACAC
>JACCSI010000590.1 GCA_013813075.1 Acidobacteriota bacterium
CCCCGCGGGCGGCGAAGATCCGATCGAGGCGCTGGATCTCCGGCGCGTATCGATTGGCGATGGGACAATCCGTAGTCGTGAAAATGTACGCGGTGGCGCGCGGCTGGCGCGCTCCGGCCGCGGTGACGGCGGAGAGCAGGAGTAGAGCGCTGCTCACCAGGAAAACGCGCACGGCTTAGTATACAAATCGCGTGGGCCGCTTGCTGCTTCCGGGTGTCGCCGTCTTTGCCACCGCGCTAACGGTGCGTGTCGTCCACATCTGGCAGATGCGGGACACGTTGTTCTTTTCGGTGCTGATGGGCGACTCGCGCGGCTACGACGCGTGGGCGCGGCAAATCGCGGCGGGCGAGTGGCTGGGCCGCGAAGTCTTCTACCAGGCCCCGCTGTATCCATATTTCCTCGGCGTTGTCTACACCGTGTTCGGCCACGACCTGCTGGCCGTTCGGTTGATTCAAGCCGTGCTTGGAGCGTGCGGCTGCGCGGCGCTCGCGTCAGCGGGGTCGAAGCTGATCTCGCCGCCGGCTGGGTTGATTGCGGGATTGATGCTCGCGTTGTATCCCCCGGCAGTGTTCTTTGACGGCCTGGTGCAAAAGTCGGTGCTCGACGTCTTGTTGGTCTGTCTCTCGCTGGCGCTGGTTGCGCAGATCGCACGCGACACATGCCAGCTACGGCCATGGGGGTGGCTCGGAGTGGCGATGGGCGCGTTGAGCCTGACCCGCGAAAATGCGCTAGTTCTGGTCGCGGTCGTGGCAGTGTGGGCGATGCAAGCGCGCAGCGTGCGATCGCTCGGGGTGTTCACGGCCGGACTGGCCCTCGTCCTGGTGCCCGTCGCCGCGCGTAATTACGCAGTCGGCGGTGGGTTCTATCTGACGACCTCGCAGTTCGGGTCGAACCTGTACATCGGCAACAATGCGCAAGCCGACGGAAGTTATATGTCGCTGCGTGAGGGGCGCGGGTCGCCGGAGTTCGAGCGTCTCGACGCGACTGAACTGGCGGAGCGCGCACGGGGCCGCGCGCTCACCCCCTCAGAGGTCTCTCGCTACTGGACAGACCAAACTTTCGCGTACGTGCGTGCGCAGCCCGGCGACTGGCTGGCACTCCTGGCGAGAAAGATGCGGCTTCTTCTTAGCGGGACGGAGGTCATCGATACCGAAAGTCAGGAAAGCCACGCCGAATATTCGTCGCCGTTGCGGTGGCTCAGCCCGGTCTGGCATTACGGGCTGCTGTTGCCGCTCGGCATCCTGGGCGCAGCTAGCCTGTGGCGTCAGCGGCAGCGACTGTGGCCCGTATATGCGATGACCTTCGCTTATGCGGCGAGCGTGGTGCTGTTTTTCGTGGTCGCACGCTACCGGTTGCCGTTGGTGCCGTTCCTCACCCTGTTCGCCGCCGCTGGTCTGTTGTCGCGCCCACGGGCGGTCGTCGTGGCGGTTGCCGCCGCGGCAGCGATTGTTGCCAACTGGCCGCTGTATACCGCGGCCAGCCAGCAGGCCATTACGGAAAACAACCTCGGCACGGCGTTGCAGGAGAGCGGCCGGCCCGCGGAAGCCATTGATCGCTACAAGCGGGCATTGGCGTTGGACCCCAACTACGCGCCCGCGATGAACAACCTCGGCACGGCGCTGCGTGCCGCGGGGCGTGCCGGCGAAGCGGTCACCGTGTACGACCAAGCGCTGGCAAAGGGCAGTGACCGCGCAACCATTCGTCTGAATCGCGGTCACGCACTACTCGCTGCAGGACGCATCGAAGAGGCTATTGGCTCTTTGCGCGAGGCGGTCGCGCTTGATCCAGAGATGGAGGCGGCAACGACCAGCCTCGCGAACGCCCTGTACGACCAGGGCACCAGCGCGCTCGAAGCTGGCGCGCTCGCAGCGGCGACCGGCGCTTTGCGCGAGGCGATACGCATCAAGCCGGACTACGCCGAAGCCCACAACAACCTGGGCATCGCGCTCGCGTCCGACGGCAAGATCAACGAGGCCATTGTCGAGTGGGAAGCGGCCCTGCGGATCAAGCCGGATTTTGCCGACGCGGCGCGCAACCTGCAGCGCGCGCGACCGTAGCTCTCGGCGATCGGCTTGCAGCTCTCCTCCAGAAACCGAAAGCCGAAAGCGCCGATCGCTGATCGCTTGTCCTACCAGCGTGTTTGCAACCCGAACCCAATCATCCGCCCCTGCATGATGCTGTTCGGGCGGAGGTAGGCCGCATTCAGCACGTTCGTCGAGACGTAGCTGATCACCGCGTCCGAGTTGTTGACGTTGAACAGCTCGACGGTGGGCGACACCCGAATCCGTCCGACGGTGAACGTCTTGGTCGCCTTCAAATCGAGCTGGGTAATGCGTTCGGTGTAAATGCTGTCACCGTCCACCAGGTTTACCGTCAACTGCGTTGGATTGAATGTCGCCGGCAGAATAACCGCGCCGGCCGGACACGGCGCGGGGCAATCGGTCGGATAGCGCGTCGAGCCGCGCGTGGCAATCATCGTCTGACTGGTGGCCAGGCCGTGATTGCTCTGGAAGGCCAGACTCATGGTGACGCCCCACGGCAGCGGCACCGATCCCGCAATCTTGAAGTTCTTTCGGAATGGCACATTGGTCTGCGTGTCGTCGCAGAAGCGCAGCGAGTTGGGATTGTCGGGCGCCGTGCAGGCGACGTCGAGTTGCCGCTCGAACGAGAAGCCGCCGAACAGCTGCGCGCCACGCCCGGGCCGGGCCTTGAACTCCATCGCATACGCGTTGTACACGCGCGTGCGGTTCGGGTCCACGGCATCCAGGTTCAAAATGGGGGCGCCCTGTGCCTCGGACGTGCGGTTGTACACGGTGA
>JACCSI010000642.1 GCA_013813075.1 Acidobacteriota bacterium
TCACTCGTGTGCAGGGACGACATCACCAGATGACCGGTGTAGGCCGCTTGCACCACGATTGACGCCACCTCGGCGTCCCGAATCTCGCCCACCATGATGACGTTGGGATCCTGGCGCAGCACCGAGCGCAGCACGTCCGCGTAACCGGCGCCGCCCTTTTGATTAACGGGAATCTGGCTGACACCTTCCACAAATCGTTCGACCGGATCTTCAACGGTGACGATGTTGGTGCGTCCGGTGCTGAGGTGATTGAGCGCGGCGTATAGGACGGTCGTCTTCCCGCAGCCTGTCGGTCCCGTCACCAAGACGAGACCATCCGGCCGATTGAGCGCCTCGCGGACCCGCGACAATGTGTCGGGTGCGAAGCCAAGCGATTCCAGCGTGTGCAGTTCGGTCGCGCTGTCAATCACGCGGAGGACGAGCTTTTCGCCGTGCACCGTCGGCAGTGTTGAGATCCGCACGTCAACCATGCGCTCGTCGATGCGCATTCTGAAGGCGCCGTCCTGCGGGCGCGCCCGCACCGTGATATCCAGCTTCGCGAGCACTTTGAACCGGTTGGTGACGAGCGGCATCGAGGACAGCGGTAACACGGTGACGGGCTCGAGAATTCCGGCCACGCGGAAGCGCACGTGACCGCCGTCACGAGACGGTTCGATGTGAATGTCGCTGGCGCGATTGACCACGGCGCGGGTAATGATCTGCCGCACCACGTCAACGATGGCCGACGCCGACGCCTCAATCTTTTCGAGACGCGGCGCCGCGTCGCTGTTCTGCCGCAATTGTGCGCAGATTTCGTCCAGCCTCGCGCCTTTGGGATAGATCCGATCCAGTGCTTTACGAAGCTCTGAGATTGGGGCGACGCGAGCCTGCGCGGTGCGACCCGCCGCGAATGAAATGTCGCGTTCGGCTTCGGCGTCGAGCGGACGGGCGGTAGCGTAGACAATGGCGCGATTGTTTTCGGAGATGGGCAGAATCTCGTGACGGCGCGCGACACGCTCCGGAATCAGGCGCAGTGCCAGGGGTGTTGGCACCACCTTGCTGACATCGACCATGGTCAAACCGGCAGACTCTGCCAGCAACCGAAAGCACGTCCCTTCGTCAAGCAGTCCCAACTTGACCAGGGCTTCCGGCGCCCCGATCTGATGGGTGTCTGCGTGCTCGCGTGCGCGCTGCAGGTCGTGCAGCGAGACGCCGACACCAGTCAGGCTGGCTTCGAACGCGTTCCACCCGGCTGACGCCCGTCGCGGCAGGGTGGTGGGCGGGCGCAGGGCCGGGCGGAGGCTGGCGACAGTGGTCTTCACGCGACGCTCTACCGCAAGAGTCATGCCCCATGGTTGCCGGGGATTTGACCGTTGTGCGCGAGCCCAGCATGTGCGCGGGGCGTGCGGGTGGTGTGCGCGCGGTGTGCACGCACACGGCGCCCGACCGAGACGCCAAATGTGCGCGGCCCTCGTCTTCGCAGCGCTAACGCGAGGAGTAAGCTTGCCTCGTGAGTGTGCGACACGTCCTGGCAGTTGAGAGCGAGCCGGCTCGATGGAGCTCCGTGCCCGTCGTGGTACTGCTTCTGCTGATGCTGCCCCTGCAGCAGCTGCTGTCGGCGCATGGCGTCTCGTCACGAGATGCGGCGTTGCTCCTTGGCGTCGATGGTCCGGCGCCGGGCATCTTCATGTATCTGGGCGCCAAGCATATGGTGACGGGCTACGATCACTTGCTCTATCTCGTCGGCGTCGTCTTTTTCCTGTACCGAATTACCGACGTCGTGCGCTATGTCAGTCTCTTTACCGTCGGCCACAGCATCACCCTGCTCGCTGGTGTGCTGGGCGGTGTGCGTGCCGACGCGCACCTGGTCGACGCGATCATTGGTCTCTCGATTGTCTACAAGGCATTTGAGAACGTCGGCGGGTTTGAGAAGGCTCTCGGATTTCGCCCCAATCCCCAGGTGGCCGTGACCATCTTTGGCCTCATCCACGGCTTTGGTCTGGCGACGAAACTCCAGGAGTTCGCGTTACCTGCCAACGGTCTGGTCATCAACATGGTGAGCTTCAATGCGGGCGTCGAAATCGGGCAGGTCGTTGCACTCAGCGCGATCCTGGTCGCGCTGACTTCATGGCGATCACGCCCGAGTTTCCGGCGGCAGTCGTTTGCCGCCAACGCGCTGCTGATGGTGGGCGGCGTCCTGCTTGCGGGCTATCAACTCGGTGGGTATGCAGCGGAAGGGGCCGTGACCACCATGGCGATGGCCGGT
>JACCSI010000668.1 GCA_013813075.1 Acidobacteriota bacterium
GTGCTCGTCGGCGTACGCCGCGAGCACCTCCAGGTCCGGGCAGGGCGATCGCGCCACCGCCGCCGCCAACCCAGGGGCACGTGGGCAAAATGGTCCCTTCTCCATCCTCTAGGGTTAGACGGACGCATGCGCCGTTCTCCGCGTGCACCCAGGCGGCCGTTGTCAGAATCTGAAAGCACTCCAGGGGCTTGCCGACGTGTGCCAGTTGCGACAGTGTTCGCTTTTTGCCGCTGCGACGTTTATGTCAGTAACCAGGGGCTTTTCCCTGGCGACTGGAGAGATCGATATGGCGACCCCACAGGAGGGCGCTGCAACCTCCCCGATGCCAGCCGACCCGCGCGAGGTCATCACCGAGAACCTCGCCACCATTCGCCGCATTGTTGGCGCGGTGGCACATCGCCGCCGATTGAGCGACACCGCGGCCGAAGAACTCGAGTCGGCCGTGTGGATGCGGCTCGTCGAGCACGACTATCGCGCACTGCGGCAGTACAAGGGGCAGGCATCACTGCGAACGTTCCTCACCGTCGTCGTCACGCGGCTCGCGTTGGACGTCCAAGCGGCGGACTGGGGACGCTGGCGGCCTTCGTCGCGCGCCAAGCGGCTGGGACCGGCCGGCATGCTGTTCGAGACGCTCGTCTTTCGCGATGGTCTGTCGCGCCGCGAGGCGATGGCGCAACTGTCGGCGGCGGGTCATGACGCCTCGAAGGTGCAATCGCTGGCCACCAGGCGTCGCTCGGTGCCGCGGCGCTACGTCCCGATCGAAGCGGTGGCGCACACGTTGCCTGCGCCGGATGATCCCGCCGCCGCCTTCGAAGCACGCCAACGCGCCGAACGCGCGCGAACGGTGGCGACAGTTCTCGACCGGGCATTGCAGATGCTCCCGACGACCGACCAGGTTCTGCTTCGCATGCGGCACCACGAAGGGCTCAAAGTGTCGACAATCGCGCGCGTGCTGGGCGAGGACCAGAAGGTCCTGTATCGCAAGCTGGCAATGCTGCATCGCCGGCTTCGCCTGCACGTCATGCAGCGCGGCGTGACACGAATCGACGCCATCGCATCATAAGGGCCGGGTGTGGCGTGCAGCCGGCCATCGCGTTGGTCCGATTTCAGGAGGGGGGCCCGCACCGGGCAGACCGGGAACATCATCTCTCGGCATGGCGCAGGCGTTGCGGGATGCGTCCGGGTTGCTCGACGTT
This sequence comes from Acidobacteriota bacterium, assembly GCA_013813075.1. Classification (GTDB taxonomy): domain Bacteria; phylum Acidobacteriota; class Vicinamibacteria; order Vicinamibacterales; family UBA2999; genus JACCSI01. Next base: position 1,197 of record JACCSI010000668.1, read on the forward strand.
GCCCGCGGGCCGGGTCCCGACGCCGACAACGTACATTGCCGATTCGTTGATTCCGTCGACGCCCAGCAACATCTCTAAGTCGGTCTCACGAAAGGCCATCGTGCAGAACGGTGCGAGCTGGAGCGCGGTCGCGGCCAGGCAGAACGTCTGTCCAAGGTGCCCCGTCTCCGTGAGAATGGAGCGATAGGCGCGGCTGTAGGGATACCGCCACATCGCACGTGCGAAGACCGCGGTCATGACCACGAGCGCGGCGGCCCGGAGAAAGTAACGTTGATGGGCGAGTGCTGCCGCCAGCTGACCAGGCGTTGCGACACGTTGCCGATCCACGAGGCACTTCCGGGCAGCGTCGTAATGAAAGACGCCGTTTTTGAGTCCGTCGACACGCAACGTGATGACGTAGGCCTCGATGGCATGCCGCGCGCCACCCGAAGGAGACGTCTTGAGCGCGACGCGTCCCTGGCCAGGAACCATGCCCCAGCGCTGCACCGCAAAGGTCTCGTGCAGTAACGTTGCGAGTGCCGGCAGCGGCAGTGCCCGGCGGCCGAAGCGTCGCCAGGTGCGACGAGTCGCAAGCGTGTCGGCAAGCGATCCCTGCACCGCGCACGTGGGCAGATCCAGGGTCGGGCCGCTCATCAATTTGGTGGGCGCCGGCTGCGGCACCTGCCTCGCTTTCGCCCGGAGTGTCACGTCGTACGCATCAGATTCCGGATGCTTTGCGTAACGGCCATCGCGGGTGCCGAAGTGGAAGAACGCGGCCTCGGGAGACCAGTCAGCCCACGGCGACGCACTCGGCGCGTCGTCTTCGCGCTGAAAAATACCGCGCTGGGCGAGCCCTTCGAAAAGCGCTTCGACATCACCTGCGGCCCCGAGGTCGGGGTGCCGCGATGCCACGTCAGCCGGCGACGTCCACTCGGTCAATGCCACCACGTACGGAACCAGTTCGTGTGCGAGCGGTGTCCGGCGTCCGGTCTGGCTGTCAAGCGCGACGGTACTTTTCGGGGTCCAATACAGCACCAGCGCAGGCGAGCGCTTCACAGGTACTGCAGCTGGCAGTTCTGGACGGCTTCGTCGCAACACTCCTGTGCAAACAGCACCTCCTGCTGCTGCAGTTTCTCGAGCAACGTCCTGGCCTTCGAGAGCGTCTCCTCGTTTTTCTGCAGTGTGGCGTCGAGCGTTTGCTTATCGCCGACGCCACCGTCGTACCCATGGCCGGCGGCCTGGCCCTTGGCCACCACTTCGGTGCCGATGTTGATCGCTTTCTCGAGATTCGCA
>JACCSI010000670.1 GCA_013813075.1 Acidobacteriota bacterium
ACCCACTGGTCGTACATCGGGGCGTTTGCCGAGCGGCGGATGATCGCCGGGCTCCCTTTGGCGATGACGCCGCTTCGGCCCTACGAAGATGCTTCGGCGGTCCTTTACTCTGGGGTATTTACCGCAGCATCAGCGGACGATGCGCATGTCGTGGCGGGCGTCCTGGGTATTGACTATCTGTTCATCGGCAGGGTGGAGCGCCGTGCGTACCCGCAGGCCGTGGGCGCGATGAGCCGCACCCCGGATCTCTTTCCCATGGTCTTCAAGAACGAAGCGGTCACGATCTTCCGCGTCGCACCCGTGGATGCAAGTGTGCCTGCGAACCGGTGACAGGGGTTGCTGCGCGCTCGTGGACCGTCGGGATCAGGGCTCCGATTCGGGAAAGTCGACGATCTCGTAGAGCCAGACGCGCTCCTGGCGTACGAGGGGCTTGAGGTACGCGGAGTAGGCGTCCAGCCGCTCGATTAGGTGATCTCTCGCCTCGTTGTCATAGTCGTCGAGATGGACGACGGCATAGCGCGCTTCGGAGATGGCCAGCGCCGCGAACGCTTCCGTCGACGGAAAAGAACCCAATTGCAAGACCTGCTCGCGAAACGACTCGGGGATGTGATCGCTGTAGCCGTTGATCAAGCGCTGCCAGTGCAGTGTTGAATTCAGCATGTACGACGCGTGTCGGGGGAATGCCGGCCGGGCGTTCCAGTAAGGAAACTCCGCCACCGGTCCGCGCGGCAGGGTCGCCAGCACACGATACGCGAACGCTGCCGGCGGTGCTTCGCGAAACTGGGTCAGCGGCATCGTCGCCACGTCGGCAATGGCGATCGCCGCAATCAGGCCCGTGACGACCAGCGGCCGTCGCACGCTCTGCAGCAGCGCGGCGAGCGGCGACGCCGTCAGGACGACCAAGGCGAAGGTCACCATCAAGCCCATGCGCGCCGGTGCGCGAATCAATGACAGCACCCCGAGGCTGTTGTAAAGCCATCCGTAGAGCCCGGCGACGGGGCCGAAGGACAACCAGAAGCCCAGAACCCCAATCAGCAGATAGAGGAGGTAGACCTCCCGATGAGTGGCGGTGGTGCGAGGTGCCCCGTGAGCCTGCGCGCGGGCGCTCTGCCACGAGCGCAGCGCCCACCAGCTTGCCGCCAGCCCTCCGACCGTCGTGACGATGCCGGGGAATAGGGTTTCATTGAAGGTGCCGAGCTCGGGCAGCCACCAGCGATGGGCCCACGCATTTGACGCCGCCCATGCCCCCCAGTTTGCGGAATACCGCCCGGCCTCGTCCAGCGTGCGTGCGAAGCCGGTCTCCCGTTGCAGGATAAGAAACGGTTGAAAAAACGGCAGCGTCAGTCCTCCGGCGACAAAGACCGCCAGCCCCAGACCGATCCAGTAATCGGCTGAACGCCACCGTGACCGTGACCCGGCGAACACCAGTGTTCCCACGGTGACCATGAGGGCCGCAAATATTCCGTAGTATCCGCACGCCAGTGCGGTGGTCCACAGCGCGACCCCCAGAGCCACGGCGCGCCCGACGGTCGGGTGATCGACGAGACGGTGAAACGCCAGCATCGTCAGCGGCAGCCCGGCGGTGAAGAGCAACTGGACGTGGGCGGTGCGCGCATACACATAGGGACAGAAGGCGAAAAGAATCGCCGCAATCACCGCGGCGCCGCGATCGCCGGTCAGGTATTTCGTCAGCGCGTAAGTCGCCGCAAACGCGAACACAAATGTCGCGAGGAGCACCACGTTGTAGGTGGTGTAGGGATTATGCGTCAGGGCCCAGACAGGGGCACCGATCGCGCCGGCGACAAGATTGGGTTCCGAAAACGCCAGCGTCCCTTGCAGCGGGTGGAAGATGTTGGCGTCGAACACCGTCCACGGGGCGGTGGTCAATGCCTGGGCCACCCAGGCCACGATCCAGAGGCTCCAGCGGCCATCGTCGGTGTTCAATCGTCCGAGTCGGTCCAAGCCGGTGACCAAGGGATAAGTCAGGGCCGCGGCCAAGGTCGTAGCGCCAAGCACCACCGCTAGGCGCTCACGTATCTGGTCCCGGCCTGTTACTAGCATGGCTACGTCAGCATACGCGCAGCGAATTGTTAATGGAAATCCAATGGGTGAAAGAGAGCGCTATCGAGCCGCAATCTCCGCGATGACTGTATCCAAATCGCCCTCGAGTGATCGCGCCGGGACGTAGTCGAGCGCGGCGCGTGCCGCCGCGATGTCGGCCACCGAAAAGCGCAATTCGCCGGCGTGTGCGGCGGCATGGGACACACGCTGATGCGGGGCCAGCCGCGAGATCAACAACTGGGCCAGTTGATTCAGTGACGTTCCACGACCCGTCCCCAGGTTATAGGTACCCTGCGCGCGTCCAAGCGTTGCCACGGTGCCGGCCACGATGTCATCGACATGGACAAAGTCGCGCTGCTGCTCGCCATCGCCAAAAATTGTGATCGGCTGACCGCGCAGCAGCCGCGTGACGAAGATCGTGATCACCCCGACATAGGGCGTGTAAGTCTGCCCGGGCCCGAATGTGTTGAAGTAGCGAACCGCGGTAAACGGGATACCCCGCGCCGCGAGAATCTCGCGTGATACCCCTTCAGCCGCGAGCTTACCGACGCCGTACGGCGATACCGGTTGCGTTGGATGCGCTTCCGGAATCGGAGTTGGAGACGGAGCGTCTGCGTACACCGCCATCGAGGACGCGAGCGTAAACCACCGGACATGTAGGGAATCGACAGCTCGGAGCAGTCGTGCCGTCCCCATCACGTTGGTGTCGAGATCCTCGTAGAACCGATCGTAACTGCCACGGATCGTGACCTGGGCGGCCAGATGAAAGACGCAATCGACACCGGTGAGCGCGTCGCCGACCGCGGCCTCGTCACGGATGTCGCCGTGCACGAAGCACGCGTCCCCGGGCACGGCGTGGCGCTGACCGACTGTCAGATTGTCGATGACGGTCACCCTGAGTCCGTCGTCGAGTAGTCGTCGCGTCAGACGCGAACCGATGAAACCAGCGCCGCCGGTCACCAGCGCGTGCGAAAACCCCGTCATGCCCCCGTCGGCGCCAGTCCCGGACAATACACGGAGTGTTCGCCATCCATCACCACCGCATCGAGATCGTGTTTGGCGTCCACCACCACGTTCGGCATGATCACGGAGTTAGAAATGCGAATCGGATGGTGAATCTGCACCCCGTCGCCGATCACGCTCCGCTCGATACGCGTGCCGCTCGGCATACTGACGCGATGACCAACTAACTCAGTGAGCCCACGGCGGTCGAGCTCGATCAGGTTGATGGTCAACAGGTCGGCAGGCTTTGTCAGGTTAAGGTCGCGTTCAACAATCGCATGGTGATGAACGACCCAGCCGTCGTTGATCAAAATCTGAATGCTGTCCGTGATCTCGTACTCATCGCGCATCGCGGTGCGTGGGGTGCGGCGAATGGCGTCGAAGATATGCTGGTCGAACACGTACAAGCCGCACCCTTTCAACTGGCTGTCGACATAGCGCGGTTTTTCGATCACCCGGCGCACGCGTCCACTGTCATCCGCTTGAATGACGAAGTTGCGCCGCACCATCTCCGGATCGGGTTCGTACATGCTGACCAGATTGGCATTGATCCGGCGGCTGAGCACTTCGTCGATCAAGGGCCGAAGCGGGGCGTTGAGATGAAAGTAGATGTCGCCGAGCATCAGCAGAAACGGCAGCTGAATGCGCGATTCGAGCGCGCCCACGGCATGGGCCAGTCCGAGCGTGCTTTCCTGTTCGACAAACCGGATGCGCACGCCGTACTGGGACCCGTCGCCAAAGGTGCTGGCCACCTGATAGCCGAGATGGCCGACGACGATGTGGATGTCCGCAATGCCGGAGTCGCGCATCACCTCGATCTGGTGGGTGAGGAGCGGACGATTGAGGATCGGCAGGATCGGCTTGGGGCTGCGCTCGGAAAAGGGATACATCCGCGCACCTTTACCCGCAGCGAGGATGACCCCCGCGACCCGGCCACTCAGATCAGACACCAGCCTCCCTCGAGAATTTGCAGCGCAGCAGCTCTCTAATCACGCGGACCGCGTCAAAGGGATGAATCTTCTTGCCTTCGGCGACGGTCCGGCCACGAAAACTGACCGGGACCTCGGCAAACCGGGCACCGCGCTGGGCCAAGCGCGCGGTGAATTCCGCCTCGAAGTCAAAGCCGTTGGCGTCAATGCGCAGGTCGCGAATGAGCGAGGCGCGATAGATTTTGTAGCACGTCATCAGGTCGGAAATTTGAGCGCCGTACAGTAGCCGCGTCGCCGCGGTCAGCGTCAGATTTCCCATCCGGTTGACCCACCGCATCCGTTCGATCGACCCTTTGAAGCGGCTGCCGTAAACGACATCAGCGGATCCGGCCAGGAGCGGCGCCAATAGCGCATTGAAATCGCGTGGATCGTATTCGAGGTCGGCGTCCTGATGCACCAGAACATCGCCGGTCGCCACCGTCCACAGATGCTTGATCACGCCACCGCGCCCGACGTTCTCATCCATGAAGATGACCTTGACGCCCGGCAGATTCAGGTTGGAGAGAATGTCGCGCGTGCCGTCGGTGGAGCCGTCGTCGCAAACCAGCACTTCAACGGCTAACCCGGTGTCGACCGACACGACGGCTTTCAGCAGCGGCTCGATCGTCGCCAACTCGTTGTACACGGGAACGAGCACGCTCAGCGATTTAATCACCGGCTCGGCGGCGGAATCCGCGCGGCGCGGACTTGGCGGGGTGGGGTGCCTAGGCGTGGACGGCTGGGCGGATGGGCTCATCGGACCCAGGGCGGCGACGCTCGATGGCCGCGCGCACGAGGAACTTCGCATACGGTGTGATCTGCTTGATGGCAGCCACGTTCATCTGGCACGGGCTCAGGCACGTCGGGCATTTTTCGTCGCGAATCGTCCGACGGTGCGCCTGCGCGTCTTTCCGGAAGTAGATGTGTTCGGGGTCTTCGTTCGTGACGTTACCCATGACGTCGCTGTTCTCGCAGAAGAACATATCGCCGTTCGGGTTCAGCATGACGCCCTGGGTCTGGAACGGGCAGGGCGCGAGGCGGTGATACCCGTTCGCGATCATATCCGCATAGTGCATGTAAATGTAGTTCTGTCCGTCGAGCAGTGGATCCTGCCGCACGCGGTCCATGAAGAACTTGCGCATGCGCTGTTCTTCGAGACCGATCGGCCGCATCGCGCCTTCTTTGTCGCTGTTGCCGAGCATGGCGTCGGTGAAGCGGACCATGTTGAACACGATGTCCAGCTTCTCCTTTTTCGCCCACGCCAGAATGTTGTCGGCGTCGTCCAGGTTGAGCGAAAAGAGCGTGGAAGAGATGCCGAAGTTGAACCTGTACTTCGTCTGCAGCTCTTGCATGGCGGTAATCGTCTTACCGGCTTTCTCGAACGCACGCTTGACGTTGCGCACTTGCCCGTGCATGTCGTTGACGCCATCGACAGAGACACGGGTCGAGAAGATGACGTTGCGGTCGTGGCACATCTCAACCACCTTGGTCAGCATCGGTATGGCACGATGCGGCGTCAGACCAGTGGTGTTGATGGTGAGCTTGCGCAGCTTCGGAAACTTGTCGAGCATCAACCGGCAGATCTCGACCATGTCGTTACGCGTGGTCGGTTCACCGCCGGAGAGCGACGCGATCTCGATGTCTTTCCACAGATTGGAACTGAACGCGTGTTCAATCTGCGCGAGTGACATGTCACTCTTCCGGTCTCCCCGCGTCCAGTTGCTGCACATCTCGCAGCGGGCATCACAGACAAAGGTGCAATGGAAGATGAAAACCGTCGGATGCAGCGGGGTGTACTTGGCGACGGCCGCGCGCATCAGGTCGCGAGGCGCACTCAGCGCTGCCTTGGCGAGATACTTCGCCGCGTAAACTTGTGCCATGTAACTCTAAGATTCTACAGGATTTCCCGTCTTTGGCGCAACCACAGAAACAGTCCGGGAACGTTGCCGGCCAGGCCGGTCAGCACGATCAGCGTCGACAAGGCAAACGACCGCTCGTCGGCGACCCCCATCGGCCGTAACAGCCACACGATGACGCCCTGCGGCAAGCCGAAGCCGCTGATCGACACCGGCAGCAGGAGCATGAGCAATCCGATGGGCATAAAGACCAGGTAATAGCCGAGAGGCACCGCAAGACCGAGCCCCAGGCCCAGCAGGTAGGCCTGCGCCACGCGCAGGAGTTGAACGACGATCGACCACGCCATTACGTGTAGCACGGCGGCTGGACGGTCCCGGTAGCGGCTGACCGCATCGCCAACCGCCAGGACGCGACGGCCGACGACGGTCCCGTGCAAGGACAATGGGAGAACCACCCGGACGAGGCGGTCGGTCCAAAACGCGGCGACGCAGGCCGTCGCCAGTAAGGTAATGGCCACTGGCGCCCGCCAGTCCGTCGCGGCGTGCGGCGACCACACCAGGAATCCCACCACGCCGAGGGCAAGCAGCGCCAATACTCCAAGCACGCGGTCGACAGCCACCGAGGCCAGGGCTTCGCTGCCGGTCGAGGCCACGCGCGTCAATCCATAGGCGCGCGCCGCGTCACCGCCGACGCCGGCGGGCAGAAAGCTGCCGACAAACGAGCTCACCAGGAAAAGTCTGGCCGCGGCCGCAGTGCTGATGGCGACCTCACTCGCACGCAGGAGCAGAAGCCAGCGCAGGATCATCACTGCGCGGTCGACGGCGACCAGCAGCAGCAC
>JACCSI010000747.1 GCA_013813075.1 Acidobacteriota bacterium
GCACTCCACCTGCACGCACCTCGGCTGCCGCACCGCCTACGATCGACGATCGAAGCGCATCCTGTGCCCGTGCCACGGCGGCGTGTTCGATGTGCAGGGAAACGTCCTCGACGGTCCGCCGCCGGCCCCGCTGCCGTCGCTGACGACGCGTATTGAAGACGGTCAGGTCATGGTGCAGGTCTAGCATGCGCGCGTTTCTGGACTGGTTCGACCATCGCACCGGCTATCGCGCCGCGATTCACCACCTTCTCGAAGAGCCCCTGCCCAAGGGCACGGGCTGGGCGTTCACCACCGGCAGCGCGCTGATGTTCCTGCTCGGCGTACAGATCGTGACTGGTGTGGCGCTGTCGATGTACTACGTGCCGACCCCGCTGCTCGCCTACGACAGTGTGCGCTTCATCACGGACACACTCACGCTCGGCTGGTTACTGCGCGGGCTGCATTTCTGGGGCGCCACCTTCATCGTCCTCGCGGCGGTCATCCACATGCTGCGGGTCTTCTTCTTCGGCTCCTACAAGGCGCCACGCGAAGTAACCTGGCTCACCGGCGTCGTGATGCTGCTGCTCGTCCTGGCGTTTTCCTTGAGCGGCTATCTGCTGCCGTGGGATCAAAAGGCGTACTGGGCGACGACCGTCACCATCAATATCGCCGCCGGCACGCCCCTGCTCGGCGAGCAGGTCGCCAACGTGCTGCGCGGCGGCAGTAACCTTGGCGCCCTGACGTTGGGGCGCTGGTATGCGGCGCACGTCCTGCTGCTGCCCGCTGCACTCATCCTGTTTGTCATCGCACACATCGCGTTGATGCGTCGTCACGGCATCTCTGGCCCGCTGAAGCCGCAGCACGGACCGCCGACGGCGTTTTATCCCTGGCACGTCATCAAGGACACGCTGGTGATGGCAGCGGTGTTCGCGCTGCTCTTGACGGTGGCCATCAAGTTCCCCGCGCACCTGGACGAGATTGCCAACCCGGCGGACGCCACGTACATTCCGCGACCAGATTGGTATTTTCTCTCATTGTTCGAACTGCTGAAGTACTTCCCGGGTCCCTACGAGCCGGTGGCAACGATGGTCATCCCCGGTCTAGTCGTTGGATTTTTGCTGGCGTTGCCGTTCATCGATCGCGGACCCGATCGGCGGCCTTTCAGCCGCGGCCGAATCGCGATGACGATGACGATGATGGCGATCGGGGTGGGCGTCGCCGTGCTCACGGGTATCGGCTTGACGCACACGCCGACCAAATACGACCCCAACGATTGGGGGCCGCGCGGTGTCGCGGGGCATCAGTTGGTGACGGCGACCGATAACAAGTGTGCGCGGTGCCATGTCAGCGGTGGCCCCGCCGCCGAGCTCTCGATCACGCGTATTACCAAGGACGAAGAGTGGTTGCTGTCGCACATGGGCGACCCTGTCGCGATTGCTCCAGGGGTCCGTCTCGAAGGGGACCCGGCCCCGCCCGCTCTGATGACGCGCTTTCAATCGCAATCGGTGCTGGCGTACTTGCGACGGATTCGCGCCGGCGCCTCGCCGCCGCAGATTTCTGGCGAGGATCTCCTCGCGGCCAACACCTTTGCCACCATGTGCGTCGGATGCCACAAGATTGCTGGCGAGGGGGGGGACAGCGCGCCGGACTTGTCGCGCGTGGGCTCACGCCGCGATTCGGCCGCAATCAAACGGATCATCCAGGATGCGACGTCGGAATTTCCCGACACGATGATGCCGCCGTACGCCGAGCGCCTAGGCGAGCAACAAATCGACGCCTTGGTGCAATACCTGTCCAAGCGCCGGTGAAAGCTCAGGGCGCCGCCTTGGGCTTCGCTTCTCCCTGATGGCAGGTGTAGCAGGTGACGCGACCCAGCACCGATTCCCCGTCAGCAGGCCGGTGATTCGGGAAAAATTGCTTGTTGAGGGCCTTAGTCATTTCGATCATCTGGCGCGCGGTGACTTTTCGCGCGTTGTCGTCGCTGGCAAAGTTGCCGCGGACATGGCACCCGCCGCATGACACCCCGACCGCCTGCACGAAGTGCTGCATCTCCTGCTCGAACTCCGGCACCGTCAGGCCCGTCAGCACCTTCACGGTTGGGCTGTCGACGCGGTTCGCGGTCTCAGGCGCCTGGGCGGTTGCGGGGCTCGCGGACGCGAAGAGAGCCAAAAGAACAAAAATTGGCGGTCGAAGACGGACGCGCATTTGGCAAACCTCAGCGGTTGCGGCCAAGAGCGTAGCACATGGCGCGACGCCGTCGACACCAGGGATCCTGCTGTTGCATTGGTCGGAGAACCCTGCTATATTTCGTAGGTTCTCGTGGAGTCTAGGACACCCTATCTAGTCTCCGTAAAAGCGATGTGACGCTCCCGGT
>JACCSI010000751.1 GCA_013813075.1 Acidobacteriota bacterium
GCTAGACCAGAGGCCTCGCCGACATCGAGCGCCTCCTTCACCGCCGCTTCGATCGCGGTCCCCTCGTTGCGCAGGTGGGTCGCGTAAACTCCCCCGGTCTTCGCCGCCGCAGTCGCGAGAGCCACAATTTCTGATTGCTCGGCATACGTGCCGGGGACGTATTGAAGGCCGGTGGAAAAACCCACGGCGCCGTCGGCCATCGCCTTGTCGACGAGCGCCTGCATTCTCGCCAGTTCCACGGCGGACGGCGCGCGCCGCTCGCTGCCCATCACGGCGCGTCGCACGGTGTTGTGGCCAAAGAGCGTGGCGTAGTTCACGGCGACTTTCGTGTTCTCGATCGTCCGGAACGCCGCCGCGACATCGTCCGCCGACCCACCGCAGTTGCCGGCAATGACCGTCGTGATGCCCATTCGGACGAAGTGCTCCGCCAACGGATGGTCCGAGACTTCGTCGGCGTGGGTGTGGACGTCGATAAAGCCGGGCGACACCGTGCGACCGAGGGCGTCGATGACCGTCGCCGCTGTGGCACCGGTCAACGTGCCCACGGCTGCAATTCGACCCTTGTCGATACCGACGTCGGCAAGTCGTGATGGCGCGCCGGTCCCATCGACGACGCGTCCGCCCCGAATCAATATCTCGTAGACCGAGAGAGGTGATCCTTGAGTGGCGCGAGGCGAGCCTGAAATCCCGCCGCTCTCTGTCTGTCGAAGAGGCGCCTCTTCAGAGACGCTGATGAAGACCAGCAACAGAACGCCGGCAAGCAATCGCATGGTGCGGGTATTCTAGTGAATCGCGCCGTGGCAGTCACTGTCGAGCTTCGGGACGTTGCGACCTTCAATCGCCAGGATTTCGAGCGCGCGTGGCAGCTTGAAACCGCAATCGTGATCCGCCGCACGTCCCCCAACGATTTTCAGGACCGGCAAATCTACGTCTTTGTGGATGGCGAACCGATCGGCAAGATTCGGTACGGCGAAGCCATCAGCCATCCCGTCGAGCCCGGCTCGCATACAGTGCGGGTGTTCAACACCTTGATGTCGAAGACGTTGACAGTCAGCGTCGCCCCCGGCGAACAAGTGCGCGTCCAGTGTGGGACCGGGATGCCCACCGTCGGCTGGCTGATGATGATGTTCCTGCACGTGACTATCCTTCGCGTGTGGGTCACGCGCGAGTAGCTCCTTGGATTCACGCCCCGAGACGATTACCATCTTCCGCGACACCTCCGACGACGTCCAGGACCGGTGTGTGCGCCTGGACGCCGCGTAAGGCCTCGCGGCGGCCCGCGTTCGTATAATCCGGCCCATGCCTCCCTATCGCGACGTGACCGTAGGGCAGTTGTTGTCGCGGCTGGCCGTCGACCTCCCCGGCCACGAAGCGCTGGTCCATGTGCACGGACGCCTGCGTTGGACATTCGGCGAGCTGAACGACGAATCGCGCCTGGTCGCGCGCGGCTTGCTGGCCCACGGCGTCAAGCCCGGGGACCGGGTCGCCATCTGGGCGACGAATGTGCCGGAGTGGATCGTGTTGCAGTTTGCCCTGGCGAAAATTGGCGCCATTCTGGTCACGGTCAACACGGCGCTGCGCGCCAATGAAGTCGAATACCTCCTCCGTCAAAGCGAGTCATCGACGCTGGTGACCATTCAGGGATTTCGCGGTGTCGACTACGTCGACGCGCTGCGTGACGTGCGCGCCGCGCTGCCTTGCTCGAGCGCGTGTTCTTCATCGGAGACGGCTGTCCTCACGATTTCACGCCCTACGCTCAAGTCTCGGCGGCAGCGGCGAAGACCCCAGTGCATGACCTCGACGCGTGTGAGGCCGCGGTTGAACTGGACGACGTCATCAACATGCAATACACGTCTGGCACCACCGGGTTTCCGAAGGGGGTGATGCTGACCAGCCGCAACATCGTCAACAACGGCTACTGGATCGGCGAGGGCCTGGCCTTTGGCCCCGCGGATCGCCTGTGCCTCTGTGTGCCGCTGTTCCACTGCTTCGGGTGCGTGATCGGGGTCCTCGGCGCCTACACCCATGGTGTGTGTCTCTGTGTGGTCGAATCGTTCGAGGCGCGCGCAGTGCTGGAAACGGTTCAGCGCGAGCGGTGCACGGCGTTGTACGGTGTCCCGACGATGTTTTTTGCTGAGCTCGAAGATGCCGCGTTCGACCGCTTCGACCTGACCTCGCTGCGGACCGGCGTCATGGCGGGCGCGCTGTGTCCCGAGCCGCTGATGCGACGCGTGATCGACCGGATGCACCTGCCGGAGTTGACGATCGCCTATGGGCTGACCGAAACCTCACCGGTCCTGACGCAAACGCCGCGCGATGCGGACCTCGAGACGCGGACGCAGACGGTGGGTGCGGTGATGCCGGAAATCGAATTGCGTATCGTTGACCCGGCGACCGGAGAAGACGTGGCGACCGGTGAGCGCGGTGAGTTGTGGGCGCGCGGCTACGTCGTGATGAAGGGCTACTACAACATGCCGGAGCAGACTGCGGTGACGATCACGCCTGACGGCTGGCTCAAGACCGGTGACCAGGCGGCCATCGACGACGTCGGCAACGTGCGCATCACCGGGCGCATCAAGGACCTGATTATTCGCGGTGGTGAAAACGTGGCGCCGAAGGAAATCGAGGATGTGCTGCGTCAGCACCCTGCCGTCGCCGACGTCTCGGTCTACGCAATCGCCAGCGCATTCTTTGGTGAGGAGGTGGCCGCAGCCATTCGGGCGCATCCCGGCGCGTCGATCGACGCGCCGGAGGTGATGCAGTTCTGTCAAGAGCGGCTCGCGCGCTTCAAGATCCCGCGATTCGTCCGCGTGGTAGAGAGCTTCCCGATGACCGCGTCCGGAAAGATTCAGAAGTTCAAGCTTCGCGAGTTGCACGAGGCAGAGCTCGGGGCCGCTCAGCTCAGTGCTTCTCGATCTTCGAGGGCGTAAGCCAAACCCTGTCGTCTTTCTTCGACACCGTGCCCGTCACCGTGGCCTTGATTTCGAGCGTGCACGCCTCGCCAGACTTCTCGGCGACTTCGTTCTTGGTGATGTAGTACTCGGTCTTCGCACCGTTGGCATCGTCCACGAGGAGCACGTCCTGGCACTCGTGGGCGTCGGCCTTCTTCAAGGCACATTTGGCACACACCAGCGTGCCCTTGAACACGTCGTCGGCGGCCATGGCCGGCGCGGCAATCGCTAGCGCCAAAGCTGCCACTAGCGTCAGTCGCATCATCGTTGTCATCGCATCAGTCCCCTGGAAGTAGGAAAGCGTGGGCGTCCGCCCCGCCGGCCGGATATCGTCCTCATTCTACCGCGCCCGGCGGTTTGCCGATGAGCTCGCCGGTCTTGACCTGGAACTGCCGGAAACGTCCATAGGTGGCGACGCCCTCGACGCGATCGCTCCCTGCGCGATAGCGTTCGCGCATCTCCACTGGCACCATGAACCCGAGTAGCGGCTCGGACTGGTAGCTCACATTGATGACGGCGTTCACCTCTGCGCTGTTCATCACCAACTCGCTCATCAGGATGGCGCCGGTTGCCGGATTGACCCAAAAGCGTCCCGCCGCGGGAAAATTGCGCCCGTCATTGGTTTTGACAATCGTCGGTCTGTGCTGTTCCTTGAACTCGATGATCCACATCTCGGTCGTCGCGCGAAAGACGGCTGTATCCCGATTCGGTGCAGAGGCGCCGCCAAGCGCGGGCTGGCTTCCTTGCGCGCGCTTGAATCGAAAGCGCCACTGCGAATTCTCCTGAAGAAAAAACAGCGTCAACATCGGTGTGTTGATATTGCGAGGGATGTTGCCGATGTTGTGTCGCGCGCTTTCCTCGATAATGGCCGCGATCCGGTCCACCTTGGCGGCATCCGGCGACACGAACAACGTCATCAGCCGCTCGTCACGATCGCGAACGGGGACGCCGTTGACCTCGAAGACATCGCGAAACTCGATATAGCGGTCGGCACTGAACGGCCTGATCAACAGCAGGTCGGAGGCGAGATCTTTGCGCGGCAGCAACACGGGTACGGTGCTGCGACCGCCGAATCCGGGGGTGCTCTTGACTTCCTGGTGATACCGTTCCTCCGCGACGATGCCGGAGAGTCGGCTGTGGAAGTCGGCGACATACTGCGCCACCCGAGACAGCACGTCCTGGAGCGACGGTCCTTGCGCGGCGCTGCGCACCGGCAACGCCGTGAGGAGAGCCGCCAGGAGGATCGCGCCGTTA
>JACCSI010000005.1 GCA_013813075.1 Acidobacteriota bacterium
ATCGAGCGCGGCCTGCTGGGCGAAAAGACTGGCAAAGGATTTTACGAGCGGCGGAAGAACAGCGCCGGCGAGAGCGAGATCTGGACCCTCGATTTCGATACCCTCGACTACCGCGCCAAACAGTCGCCGCGCATCCCGTCGATCGAAGCCGGCAAGTCGATGGACGACGTGCGGCAGCGCGTGAGACAGCTGTTCAATGCCAAAGACAAGGCCGGGCAGTTCCTCCGCGAGACGTTGGCGCCGACGCTCGTCTATGCTGCGCGCGTCACCCCGGACATCGCCCATTCACTCGATGACGTCGATCGGGTGATGAGGTGGGGGTTTGCCTGGGAGCTCGGTCCCTTCGAGTTACTTGATGCGATTGGCGTGCGCGAGGTCCTCGACGCAGCCCAGGCCGCCGGTGGTCATGCGGTCGAGGCAGGAGTGCCGCCGATCATCCAGCAGGTGCTCGATGCCAGGCGCAACAGCTTCCGGGACGGATTGGTGCCGTCGGCCGCACCCGGTCTGCTGATTCTGCGGTCGGCACGCGAGCGGAATCGCATCATCAGAAAGAACTCGGGCGCGAGCCTGATCGACCTCGACGACGGGGTCTTTTGCGTCGAGTTCCACTCGAAGATGAACGCCATTGGCGGCGACACCATGCAGATGCTGCAGGCCGGCGTCAAGGAAGCGGCCAAAAACGGGCGCGCACTGGTGGTTGGCAACGACGCGCCAAACTTCTCCGCGGGCGCCAACCTGATGCTGGTCTTACTCGAGGCTCAGGAGGGTAACTGGGACGAGATCAACCTGGGCATCCGCAGTTTCCAGCAAACGACCATGATGCTTCGCTACAGCGATGTGCCGGTCGTGGTCGCACCGGCCGGTCTGGCACTGGGCGGCGGGACCGAAATTGCCTTGCACGCCGATCGTGTGCAGGCAGCCGCTGAGACCTACATGGGCCTGGTGGAAGTCGGCGTCGGGCTCATCCCTGGCGGCGGTGGCACGAAGGAAATGCTGGTGCGGGCGATGAGTGCCATGCCCACCCCGCACAGCGACCCTCTGCCTTACGTGCAGCGGGCATTTGAGGCCGTGGCCCTGGCGAAGGTGTCAGCAAGCGGCCCGGACGCGCGGCGTCTTGGATACCTCTCCGCAACCGATAGCTTCACGATGAACCGGGAGCGTCTGATTGCCGACGCCAAGGCTGTCGCGCTCGCACGGGCGCGTGACGGCTATGTCAAGCCGCCGCCACGCACCGCGATTCCGGTCGGCGGCGCGTCAGTGGGGGCCGCATTGAAGCTTGGTGTGCATCTGGCGTGGCGCGCGGGTCGCGCGTCCGACCACGATGCGCTCATTGCCCGAAAGGTGGCGCACATCTTCGCCGGTGGTGATGCGCCGCACGCGACGATGGTCAGCGAGCAGTACCTCCTCGACCTCGAGCGTGAGGCGTTCCTGAGCCTGCTTGGAGAGCGAAAGACGCTCGAACGCATTCAGTACACGCTCAAGACCGGAAAGCCGTTGAGGAACTAGGCGTGCAGGTGATCGATCGCGGATCAGGAATGCCGGTGGTGTTGATGCCCGGCCTTCAGGGCCGGTGGGAATGGATGGCGCCCACCGTCGATGCCCTGGCCGCGCGTTGCCGCGTGGTGACCTACTCGTTGTGCGACGAGCCGTCGAGCGGCTTCCCATGCGATCCCGATCGCGGAATCGACAACTACTTCGCACAGCTCGATAAGGTGCTCGACCGCGCCGGCCTCGACCAGGTGGTGCTGATTGGCGTCTCCTATAGCGGCCCCATCGCCGCGGAGTTCGCCCTCCGCCGACCGGAACGGGTTCGCGCGCTCGTGCTGGTGTCGGCGCTGCCGACTGATTGGACACTCAACCCGCGCGCTCGCTTCTATTTGCGTGCCCCCTGGCTGCTGAGCCCGCTTTTTCTCCTCGATGCGCCAACGCGGGCGCTGCCCGAGATCCGTGCGGCGCTTCCGGCGGTGTGGCAGCAACTCCAGTTTTGCGCCGGACAGGTGAGCCGCGCTGCTCGCGCGACAGTGTCGCCGGCGCGGATGGCGGCCCGTCTGCGGTGGAACGAACAGCACCAGTTCGCCGACTTGACGCCGCTGCTCCAACCCGTTCTCGTGATGACCGGCGAGGACGACCTTGACCAGGTCGTTCCGCCCGCGCTGACGCGCCGCTATCTGGCGTGCGTCGCTAACGCCCGCCACCAGGTGTTGGCGCGAACGGGTCATCTCGGACTATTGACCAGACCAGCAGAGTTTGCTGAGCTCGTCTGCCGGTTTGTCGATGAGACTTCAGAAAATGGCCGACGAGCCACTGCGTGACATCCCCGGTCCGGTCGGACCGCTGGAAGCCGTGCTCGAGCACCCTGCACAGGAGGCGCGGGCGGCGTGTGTCTTTTCACATCCGCATCCCTTGCATGGCGGCACCATGCACACGAAAGTGGTGTTTCAGGCCACCAAGGCGCTGGCCCGCATCGGTGTCGCCGTTTTGCGCTTCAACTTTCGTGGCGTCGGACTCAGTAAGGGCACGCACGATGGCGGACCCGGCGAGATGGACGATTTCCGCGCCGCTCTCGACTACATGGCCGAACGGTATCCGGGCTGCGAGCTGTGGGCGGCGGGGTTCTCCTTTGGGTCGTGGATTGCGTGGAACGTCGCGCTGGACGACCCGCGCGTCGCGTTACTCCTGGGCATTGGCTTGCCGGTGAATCGATTCGACTTCTCCCCCGTCGGATCGAGCGTCAAGGCCAAGTTCCTGATTCATGGCGAGTTCGACGAGCTCATTTCAGTACGCGAGATCCGCAAGTTCTATTCCGCGCTGCACGAACCGAAAGAGCTGGCCGTCATCGATGGCGCAAGCCACCTGTTCGACGGCAAGACCACCGAAGTGGGGGAGGCCGTCGAAGACCTCTTGAAGGATTGGAAAGCATGAACGACGCAGTCATCGTTTCAGCCGTCAGGACGGCCGTTGGCAAGGCGCCTAAAGGCAGGTTGAGCATCATGCGCCCCGACGACATGGCCGCAGTAGTGATTCGCGAGGCGCTCAATCGCGCTGCCGGCGTGTCCGCGGCGGATGTGGACGACGTTATATTGGGTTGCGCGATGCCGGAAGGTGAGCAGGGGCTCAATGTCGCGCGGATCGCGAGCCTCCGCGCCGGTGTGCCAATCGAGGCGTCGGCGGTCACGGTCAACCGGTTCTGCTCGTCTGGCCTGCAGGCAATTGCCTACGGCGCGGAACGCATCATGCTGGGTGCGGCGGCAGTGGCCATTGCCGGGGGGACCGAGTCGATGAGCATGGTCCCGATGGGGGGAAACAAGGTGTCGCCCAACCCGGGCCTGATCGACACCTATCCGGATGTCTACCTGTCCACCGGACTGGTCGCCGAGAACCACGCGAGGGAATCCGGCATCTCGCGAGACGCACAGGACGCGTTCGCACTCCAGAGCCACCGGCGCGCGATGGCGGCCATCGAGGCCGGGCGATTCACGGCTGAGATCGTGCCGTTGACAGTGGCAACGGTCGGGACCGACGGCACCGGGAGACGCGAATTCTCGTTCGATACGGACGAAGGCCCGCGCGGGGACACGTCGGCGGCGGCGCTTGCAAAGCTCCGTCCCGCCTTTCACGCGAGCGGCACCGTTACGGCCGGCAACTCGTCGCAAATCAGCGATGGCGCCGCGGCGGTCGTGATCACGTCCGCCGAGTACGCCAGGGCGCACGGCTTGACGCCGCTGGCGCGCTTTGTCGCGTACGCCACGGCAGGCGTCGCCCCCGAGCTGTTCGGGATAGGACCCGTGCCAGCGATCAAGAAGGCACTGAAGATAGCCGGACTGACGCTGGATCAGATTGATTTGATCGAACTCAACGAGGCGTTCGCCGCACAAGTGCTGGCATGTCTCAAGGAGCTGCCGATCGATTCCGCGAAGTTGAACGTGAATGGTGGCGCGATTGCGTTGGGTCATCCGCTGGGATGCACCGGCGCAAAGCTCACGGCCACGCTGCTTCACGAAATGCAGCGGCGGGGCAGCACGTACGGGCTGGTCACGATGTGCGTCGGCGGCGGCATGGGCGCGGCCGGGATTTTCGAGAGACTCTGAAGGGACCTTTATGGCTACAGCAACTGAGCAGATGATACGAGGCGGCGCGTGGTTGATTGAGCACAGCGATCCATCAACCGTCATGACGCCGGAGCACTTGAGCGACGAACATCGTCTCATCGGCCAGACCGCCGCCGAGTTCATCGACAACGAGGTGCTTCCAGCCGTCGAGCGCCTGGAGCAGAAAGACTGGGCGCTCAATCGGGAGCTCGTTGCCAAGTGCGGCGCGCTCGGCCTGCTCGGCACCAACGTGCCCGAGGAATACGGCGGCGTCGACCTCGACAAGATCGCCACCCTCGTCGTCTCGGAGCAGTTGTCACGATACTCATCGTTCGGCGCAACATTCGGCGCGCAGGCCAACCTCACGATTCTGCCGATTTACATGTTCGGCACCGACGATCAGAAGAAACGGTATCTGCCCGGGCTGGTTTCGGGTCAGCAGGTGGGCGCCTACTGCCTGAGCGAATCCGGCTCTGGTTCGGACTCGCTCAGCGCCAAGACCAAGGCGATGCGCCAGGAAGACGGCAGCTTCGTGCTCTCGGGCGAGAAGATGTGGATCACCAACGGTGGATTCGCCGACATCTACGTCGTCTTCGCCAAGGTCGATGGGGAGCAGTTCACCGCGTTCATCGTGGAGCGCGCGTGGCCGGGCGTCAGCAGCGGCAAGGAAGAGCACAAGATGGGCTTGCATGGCTCGTCGACCACTCCAGTCATCCTGCAGGATGTGACGGTACCGGCGGCAAACGTGCTCGGCGATGTCGGCAAGGGTCACAAAGTCGCGTTCAACGTCCTCAACTTCGGCCGCTTCAAGCTCGGGGCGATGTGCTCGGGCGGATCACGCGCGGTGATTGGTGAGGCGACGAAGTACGCGGCAACGCGCAAACAGTTCGGCGTGGCGATTGCCACGTTCGGCGCCATCAAGCACAAGATCGGGGAGATGACGTCCCGCCAATACGCGCTCGAGAGCATGATGTATCGCACCGCAGGCCTGATCGACGCACGGGTCGTCGCATCGGGCGAGGGACACGGCGCCCAGCCGATGCTCCAGGCCCTCGAGGAGTTTGCGATAGAAGCGTCCATTGCCAAGGTGCTCGGCAGTGAAGTCATCGATTACATCCTCGACGAGAACGTGCAGATTCATGGCGGCAACGGCTACGTGCGCGACTACCCCGCCGAGGGTCACTACCGCGACGCGCGCGTCAACCGCATTTTCGAAGGCACCAACGAGATCAACCGCCTGCTGATCCCGGGCATGTTGATGAAGCGGGCACTCAAGGGCGAGCTTGCGCTCATCCCCGCGGCAATGAAGCTGCAGGACGAGATCATGAGCCCGGCGATGTCGCTGCCCGAGGACGACGGCGCGGCGCTGGCAGAAGAGTCGCGCGCGGTGTCGGCCTTCAAGAAGGTCGTCTTGATGCTGGCCGGAACCGCCATGCAACGCTACGGCGAAAAACTTCAGGACGAACAGGAAGTGCTGAGCTATCTCGCCGACATCCTGATCGACACCTATGC
>JACCSI010000039.1 GCA_013813075.1 Acidobacteriota bacterium
CCGCAGCGATGGATCTCAATCCGCCGCAATCGACCACACGGTAGGCAAATCAAAAAAATGCGTGGAGGGAACTCCCCCGGGGCCGCCTTCCATGCTCCTCCCCAGCCGGCTACACCTGTGCCGGTGCCGGTCGCCTCCCTCCGCCAACGTGTGGGTCAAGCGGATCCTCCAATCAGGACCGTGTCTCCACAACCGTGGATTTGCATGGCTCTTCAGGCGGCATTTTTGCAATGTCCTGAATGGAGACCAATTCATGAGCTCAAGAGTCATCCCCGCGGCGTTGATTCTCATGGCCGCCATGGGATGCGCGACGGGCGCGCATGGGCCGTCGATTGACACGCCGGTGTCGGCCGCACCGCGCGCTCTCAACAAACTGACGGTGGAAGAACGCCGCGCTCTGCTGGCTCGCGCCCGGGTGTGGCAGCCGATCAATACCGCCCGCGTCAATCTTCTGACTGGTCCACGCGCCCCTGATGCCATCGGCTTTGATGCCGCCGTGACCTGCGACTACGAGTATCCGGATGAACCGCTTAGCGGCCTCACGCCGAAATTCGATTGCAAGCTCGGGGCGAAGGACGTCGTCAAGGTGAAATATGGTGAGGACAACGGCGAAGTGTTCGCGGAAGTTGCCGCCAGCCGTCTGTTTTGGGCACTGGGGTTTTTCGCCGACCGCATGTACCCCGTCCGGGTGACGTGCCGCAATTGCCCGCCCGACCCGTTCAAGGCGAGCACCTCCGACTGGCATCTGGGCAAGAGCGACAACGTCGCGAAGCGGGTCTTTGAACCCGCCGTCATCGAACGCAACCTCGACGGCAAGAAGGTCGAGGTGCCGGGCTACGAAGGATGGGGCTGGCCCGAGCTCGACCGCATCGCCGACGACCGTCAGGGAGCGTCGCGCGCGCAGATTGATGCGTTGAAGCTCCTCGCAGTCTTCGTTCAGCATGTCGACAGCAAGCCGGAACAGCAAGCGCTGTTGTGCGCGGATGGCGCGACAGGCCGCGACAGTCAGGGCAATGCGACCTGCGCGACGCCGATGCTGGTGGTCAAGGATCTCGGGGCGACATTCGGTGCGGCCAACAAGATCAGCTACCAGAAAATGAAGCTCGAAAGCTGGCGGTCGGTGTCGATCTGGAAAGACGCCAAAACCTGCCAGGGCGATCTGACCAGGTCGTTTGTCGGGACGCTCGAGCATCCGCATATTAGCGAGGCCGGCCGGAAGTTCCTGGCCGATCGTTTGCTTTTGCTCACCGATCGACAACTTCGGGACCTATTTACGGCCGCGCGCGTGGACCAGCGCAAGGACAACCTGAATGGCCGCCAGGTGACGGTGGCCGACTGGGTGACGGTGTTCAAGGAAAAGCGGGCGCAGATCGTCCAACACCGGTGCCCAGTCACCTGACTCGCGGCATCGGCACCTTGACGGGGCTCGGTGCGTGGTCCCGGAAGCTGACAACCGGTGACATCGTTTCCTCTATAATTTGCGGAATCCATGAACCAGGCTTGGAGCACTTTCGGGGCAAGACACGAATGAAACGAGCGGTTTTCGCATTGCTCGGCGCCGGCAGCCTGGCGCTGGGGCTCGGGGCCACAACCCAGGCGCAACGCGGTAGCGCCGTTGTCACTCCCGCGCCGGCCCGCAGTCAACAGACCGCCCCGGTAAAAATGGCGTCTGCCCATGCTGCTGGCACGCCTGAACTGTCGACGCCCGCCTCGCAAACGGCCACAGTCAAGCAGTACTGCGCCACCTGTCATAGCGACCGCGTCAAGGCCGGCGGACTCTCGCTCGCCGGCTTCGATGCGACGAAGGTGGCGGCCGAGCCGATCGTCGCCGAGAAGATGATTCGCAAGCTGCGCGCCGGGATGATGCCGCCCGCAGGGGCCAAGCGGCCTGATTCCACGGTGTTGACCGGTCTGGCTGAGGCGCTCGAGACCCGCATTGATCGGGCGGCGGCGCTCCATCCCAACCCGGGGTCGCGCCCGTCGCAACGTTTGAATCGCGCCGAATACGCCAGCGCCATTCGCGCGCTGCTTGGGCTCGAGATCGACGTCAATGCCTACCTGCCACCCGATACCATTGCCCATGGTTTCGACAACATCTCCGAAGAGCAGGGGCTGTCGTCGGCCGTGATGGAAGGCTACCTGCGCGCGGCGAGTGCGATCAGCCGTTTGGCGGTCGGTGACCGTAACGCCTCGAACACGTCGGCAATCTACAAAATACCGCGCGACGCGACGCAGATGCGCCACGTCATCGGGACCCCGGTTGGCACGCGCGGCGGCACGTCGGTGGTGCACATTTTCCCGGCCGACGGCGAGTACGTGTTCAAGATGCTGTTGCACAGCGGGCCGACCGGCGATTTATTCGGCAGCGCGGTGGAAGGCGAGCAAATAGAAGTCTCGGTGAACGGCGCCCGCAAAGCGGTGCTGACGATTAGCCACACCATGAAAGAGTCCGACGAGGGCGGGCTCAATTTGCAGACCGGTCCGATTCATGTCGCGGCGGGTCCGCAGCGGGTCGCTGCGGCCTTCATCCAACGCGCGGATGGCCCGGTGGACGATTTGGTCGCCCCAATCGAGCACACCCTGGCCGATAGCAACATTGGCGAGACGTTTGGCGTGACGGCACTCGCGCATCTGCGCGAGTTCGCAGTGACGGGCCCCTTGAGAGTAACCGGCGTGTCCGACACGCCCAGCCGGCGTCGCATCTTCACGTGCCGTCCGACGTCGGCCAGCGAAGAGACGCCGTGCGCGGCGGAGATTCTCAAGCGACTGGCGCTGCAGGCCTACCGCGGGACGGTGCCTGGCGACGACCTCGCGGACCTGATGCGGTTTTTCAGCGAGGGGCAGAAGCAGGGCGACTTCGAGTCGGGCATTCGCCTGGCCATTCAGGCAATGCTTGCGAATCCGCGCTTCGTGTTCCGTCTCGAACAGGCGCCGCCGACGCTCCGCGCCGGGGAGACCTATCGTATTGGCGACCTCGACCTGGCCTCGCGGCTGTCGTTTTTTCTGTGGGGCACGGTGCCCGATGCCGAACTGGTCAAGGCGGCGCAGTCCGGCGTGTTGAAGACTCGGCTGGGGCTCGATCAGCAGGTTCGCCGCATGCTGGCCGACGCGCGGGCCGAGGCGGTGGCCATGCGGTTTGGCGCCCAGTGGCTTCGGTTACAGGATATCGAGAAGAACCGCCCTGATCCGCTGCTCTATCCGCAGTGGGACGACACGCTGGCCGACGCATTCCGCCGCGAGACGGAGCTGTTTTTTGACAGCATCGTACGCGAGGACCGTAACGTCATGGACCTGCTGACGGCCGACTACACGTTTGTCAACGAACGCGTGGCCAAGCACTACGGCATTGCGAACGTGACCGGCACTCACTTCCGCAAGGTAGCGCTGACCGATCCCGCGCGGCGCGGCATCCTCGGCCATGGCAGCATCCTGCAGTTGACCTCGATTGCCGATCGCACGTCGCCGGTGTTGCGTGGCAAATGGGTCATGGAAGTGTTGCTCGGCACGCCACCACCGCCGCCACCGCCAAATGTGCCGGACCTCGAGGAGACCAAGGGCGTGAAGGAAGACCGCGTCCTATCCGTGCGCGAGCGCATGGAACAGCACCGCGCCAATCCGGCATGCACCTCGTGCCACAAAGTGATCGATCCACTCGGCCTCGCGTTGGAGAACTTCGACCCGTCCGGTAAGTGGCGCATCAAGGACAGCGGCGTTCCAGTGGATCCCACGGGTGTCATGTACGACGGCACCAAGATCAACGGCCCTGCGGACTTGCGCCAGGCGCTGATGAATCACAAGGACGCCATTCTCTTGAGCTTCACCGAGAGCTTGATGACTTACGGATTGGGCCGGTCGGTGGAGTCGTACGACATGCCCGCGATCCGCGCCATCGTCCGCGACGCGGCGAAAAAAGAGCATCGGATGTCGGCATTTATTTCGGGTGTGGTCAACAGCGCTGCGTTCAGGATGGCGAAACCGTCCGCGATCGAGACAACCGCAAGTCACCGGTAGCGGCGGGCCGTCCGGCCCGCACGAGTTGAGGAGAAACGATGTATCTGACCAAGAAGCACCTTTCACGCCGCACCGTTCTGCGCGGTATGGGCGTCACGATGGCGCTGCCGTTCCTCGAAGCGATGGCACCCGCCGGAGCCGTTTTTGCGAAGACCGCGGCCGGGAAGGTCCGCCTCTCGGCGATCGAGTTGGTGCACGGCTCCGCCGGCGCCACCGCGATCGGGCTCCAGAAAAATCTGTGGTCGCCGGCGGCGGTGGGTAAGAGCTTCGACCTCGCGCCGACCAGCTTGTCGTCGCTCGAGCCGTGGCGCGACCATGTCACCATCGTCAGCAACACTGATGTCCGCAACGCCGAAGCGTTCGAAACGCCGGAGATTGGCGGCGACCACTTTCGGTCGAGCGCAGTGTTTCTGACCCAGGCGCATCCGCGCCAGACCAAGGGTTCGAACGTTCACGCCGGCACCTCGCTCGATCAGTTCTACGCACAAAAATTCGGCCAGGAAACCGCGATCCCGTCGATGCAGTTGTGCATCGAGGCGGTCGATCAGGCGGGCGGGTGCTCGTACGGCTACTCCTGCGTCTACACCGACACAATTTCGTGGTCGGCACCCAACCAGCCGTTGCCGATGATTCGCGACCCGCGCTTTGCTTTCGATCAGTTGTTCGGTGTCGGCTCGACGCCGGAAGAACGCCGCGAGCGCCGACGGGAAGATCGCAGCATCCTCGATTCGATCACCACCGCGGCTGGGCGCCTGCGCAACACGCTGGGCGCGGTCGATCGCGTGCGCCTTGCGGCCTACCTCGACGAAGTGCGCGAGGTCGAGCGTCGCATACTGTTGGTCGAGGCGCAGAATAACACCGGCAGCGAACGCGACTTGCCGGGCGCGCCTGCCGGCGTCCCCGACTCGTTCTCCGAACACGTCAAGTTGATGTTCGACCTGCAGGCGCTGGCGTTTGCCGGCGATACGACCCGCGTCTTCTCGTTCAAGCTCGGTCGCGATGCCTCGAGCCGGTCGTACCCGGAAAGCGGCACCAAGACGGCGTTCCACCCAGGGTCACACCACGGCGAGCGCGAGGACCGCATCCTCGACTTCGCGAAGATCAACGCGTATCACGTCAGCATGGTGCCCTACTTCATGGAGAAGCTGCGCAACACGCCCGACGGCGAGAGCAACCTGCTCGACAACACGCTCATCATCTTCGGGTCGCCAATGGGCAACGCCAACGTGCACAACCACAAGCGCTGCCCGCTCTTTCTGGCCGGGCACGCCGGCGGTGCACTGAAGGGCGGCCTGCACTTGAAGGCGCCGGATGGCACGCCAATGGCCAACGTCTTTCTGACGCTGATGCACGATCTCGGACTCACCGAGGTCGAGAAGTTCGGCGACAGCACCGGCAAATTCGACCTCAATTCGGTCCGCGAAACCACGCTATGAAGAGACACGGCCCACTCGCCCGGCCCCAAGCT
>JACCSI010000074.1 GCA_013813075.1 Acidobacteriota bacterium
GCGGTGTACCGCCCCAGCCCTTCGAATTGTCCCGACGACAATGGCAGCATCAGTGCCGCGACGACGATGAGCGCATAGCCGGCGTTGAAGCGTTTCCAGATCACGGGCACCAACGACAACGCGCCAATCGCCGCGAAGGCATTCAGCACATCGTAGGGCGCCATGCGTTCCGTCGTCAGAAATTGATAGGGCCGCAACAGTAACGCCTGTAACAGCCGCATGACACCGGAGAAGGGATTCCCTCCGGGGTGATAGCCCCAGAACGTGATCGATTCGTACCAGGTGAAGGGGCTCGGGCTGACCATCCAGTTGAACGCGCTGTAGGCCGTAATCCCGATCATGGAGACGGCGACGGCTGCGACGGCGTGGAGTTGCCCGCGCCGATCGGCTCCGGCCGCGCGCCAGGCAAGCAGCGCAAGGCCGGGCACTGCCATCATCCCGGTCACCCGCGTCGCAGTCATCACGGCGCCGGCGACACCACCGACCAGCCACTGCTGTGTCCGCAACCCGTACGCGGCCGCGACCATGGCGAGCAGGAAGAGGCTCTCCGAGTAGACCATCCCGAAAAAATAGGCGAACGGAAAAACAGCTGAGTACATGACCGCACGCAGCGCCGCGGCGCGCGGCATGTCCAGCAGCGCCAGGCGATACAACATCGTCATGGCGCCGGCAAACGCCAGCCACGAAATGAGAATGCCGACGAAGTAGTAGTCCTGCTGCCTCCCGCCGAGCACCCAGCCCCCCGCGCGCATCAGCAGTGGATACGCCGGAAAGAAGGCCAGGTTGTTGCGGCCGACGCCCCTGTATTCGTAGCCGACCGACGCGATGCCGTGGTACCACCCGGCGTCGTAGCGGGCGAATGCGTCCCAGAACTGATGGTCCTGGCGCGGCAGCACACCAAAGCCCTGATCCTGATGCTGCGGAAACACCACGTTCGCCAGGAACGCGAGAAGGGCGCTCAGCACCCGAAAGGCGAGCGCCGTAATGAAAATGCGAGATTCGACAGGCAAGCGCCGCCTATCTTAATGCGTGGCGGCGCCGCCGACCGGCTCGAGCACGAGCACCTGCGCGGCGGTTTCGGGCGCGGGCGCAATGAGCAGGCCGTGCGCGATGAGATCGGCACCGTGGAGACGCCCGACGGTGACACGATCCGCGGACCGCAATTCGTAGATCACGTCGGCGCGGATGCCACGCAGGGGCACGACGATCGGGTTCGCGGCGCCATTGGCAAAGGCAAAGATGATGCTGACACCGGACCCGGACATCACCTGCTGAATGACGTCCCACTCACCCGGACCGGGGCGCTGCGAGGTCAGCGCGTACGTCGTGGCATCGACCTGCACGGCTCGCAGCTGCTTTGCGAGCTCGATTTGCTGATGCAGTTCGTTACGCTGGCGTTCGCCGAGCTGGCGCAGATCGGTGGCCAGTCCGACCACGCCCGGCATCCGGCTGCGAACCAGCAGCGGAATGTCCTCGGCGGCCTCGATCGATTCGTCGCCGCCGGCCATGACGTAGGAAAACAAGTACTTCGCGGGGAACAGGGCGAGTAAGCCGTTGAGATTGCGGCGTACGTGCGCGGACGGCGCGGACCGGTCGTCCATCCATGCGGTGTCGGTAAGCCGCGCCAGCGCAAAGTCGATGCGATGCCCGCCGCCGGAACAATTTTCGATGGTCAGCGCCGGGAAGCGCTCGCGCACGGCGCCGAGAATTTCGTAGAGCGCCCTGGTGTGCTCGTAGTTGCCACCATTCACTGGATGCTGGTGATCGACACGCGTGCAGTGCACCCAGCGATTGAAGTCCCACTTGAGGTTGTCCGGGCGGACCTGTTCGAGCGGCGCGATCAACCGGTCCGTCACCCAGGCGCGCGCGCGTGGGTCGGCCAGACAAATCTGCGCATCTCGCGCGGCGTCGTTCTCAACCCCCGGCTGATAGTGGCCGTCCTGGAGCGCCAGAAACGCGGCGTCGGCAAGACCCGGCCGTCCGACGGTATCCAACGACACCCGCGCGGGCTCGACCCACAGTCCAAACTTCATCCCGCGCTCATGCGCGTAATCAGCGAGGGCTGCCAGGCCCGACGGAAACCGTTCCGTATCCGCCTCCCACGTCCCCAACCCGTCGGTGAAGTCGAAGACGTCACGCGGCCGTCGCCGCGGATACCATCCGGCATCGAGCTGAAAAAGCTCGACGCCGATCGCGGACGCCATGTCGATATCGCGCTGCGCGGTACGCTCGTCGATGTTGATACCGTGCACAAACCAGGTGTTGAACGTGGTCAGCGCCGGGAACTCGCGCCCCGCACGGCCAGCGTGGACGAAGCGCGTCACCGCCTCGATGTCGGCTCCAGGCCGGTCCCACGTCGCGCCAATGAAGGCATGCGGTCCTTCGACGGCAGCTCCTGGCCGAGCCCATGCGGACATGCCCGGCAGTCCAGTCGTGACGC
This sequence comes from Acidobacteriota bacterium, assembly GCA_013813075.1. Classification (GTDB taxonomy): domain Bacteria; phylum Acidobacteriota; class Vicinamibacteria; order Vicinamibacterales; family UBA2999; genus JACCSI01. The sequence continues at coordinate 2,441 of JACCSI010000074.1, forward strand.
GCAGCGATTCGCCGTCGCGAACCAAAGTCGTGGACCATCCTCCGGACCACAACAATCCGCCGTAGACACGATGATGACCGTTGCCGATGCTCAGATAGGGCATGAATTCGCCCGAAGAGAGCGTGGCCGAGCCAATAGTCATGCGCTCGCCGACCTGCAGCGACCGTGTCACCCGCGTGAAGGCCCCGCCGTCCTGCTGGGGTGTCTGGAGGCCCGTTACGACATCGATGGCCCCGGCGGGCACGCCTATGTCATACGCATTCAGGTTCTGCACGGCCCGGGTTTCGTGGTCGAGCGTTGCGATTGACGTCCACATCTCAACCGCGCCTGCGCCCGGGTAAACAACGTAGTGCCGGGTGACGGCAAGGCCGTGGTCAACACCGTGTAATCGAATCGCCAGGGAAACGAAGTGGCTCCCAGTTGACGCCTGCACGGACTCCACGACAAAGCCGCTCGCGGGGGCACCCAGCCTCACGGTGGCGCCGGCGACGGTCAGAACCGTGTCGGGCGCGGTGCCGCCGGTGATAGGGTCAGAGGTCCCGGCGATCGCGAGCCCTCTGGTTTCGAGCGACCGGTTCGGCCGAATCGCCACCGTATACGTCACCGCCGCGTTCCCAATCGTCCACTCGCCAGAACCGTCATCAACATCGACGAAAGCGTCGAGATATTGAGCGCGCCGGTCGACGGTACGAGCGGCCGGTGACGCACAGAGCGCCAGTAGCGTGACTATCAAGGCCACGGGCCGCAGAATTTGCCGGTTCATGAATGGAAAACCTTACAGCAATTCTAGTGCCGTGACGGGTCCACCAGGGCTTTCGGAACGCGCATCGATTCGGCATCGGCGAGGGCGTCATTCAGCTCCGTCAGGGCATACACGCGTGCACCGATGTCCCGAAACGGAACCTTGCCGGCCTGCTGCTCGAGAACGGTCAAGGCACGCAGAAAATGACCCGCTTCGCTTCCCCAGCACCCGCGGATCTCGAGATGCTTGCGATTGATGTGCTCGTGCGCATTGATGCTGCTCGACCCCGCATTGGTGTAATGGCCGGCAATCACGTAACGCCCGCCGTCACGTGTCAACGTCAATCCTTCCTCGAAGGCGCGCGGCGAACCGGCCGCCTCAATGCCCACATCCGCGCCGCGACCGTGAGTCGCGTCGAACACAATGGTGCGCCGTTCTGCGGCGGTCGTGGTGTGCAGGT
>JACCSI010000113.1 GCA_013813075.1 Acidobacteriota bacterium
CCACCTCGCGGCGCGGGAAAGTCGACACCGCCAGCAGGCTGCCGGCGAGCTTCAGTGCCGGCCCATATTGCGTCGCCGACGCCGACACCGTCGTCGCGGCGATCTCGGACTGCAGCCGCGCTCGATCGTCGGTCGGCTGCACCGCCACCTCGGCCCCGGTGGCAAACAGCACCAGCGTCGCGCGATCGCCGCGGGCCAGCCCACTGACCGCGTCGTTCGCGGCACGTCGGGCGCGATCCCATTGGTCGCCGTGCCCCATGCTGTACGAGCGGTCCAACAGAATGACGACGTCGCGGGCCCCTCCTCCCGCCGCCGCCACGCTCGTGCCGCGGACAAATGGCCGCGCGAAGGCCGCGACGATCAGGGCGATCGCCGCGAGTCGCAGCATCAAGAGCGCCCAGTTGTGGATGCGGCGGCGGCGAATCGAAGAGTATGGAATCCGGCGGACAAACATCAACGACGGAAATTGCACGACGTTCTTCCGCTCGCGCTGAATCAGGTGAATCAGGACGGGAATGGCGAGCGCGGCAAGACCGGCGAAGAAGAGCGGGGCAAGAAACGACATGGCCTATGGCTACCGGGTACGCGACAGTCGATCGCGAATCGAGATGTAGTTGAACAACGCGTAATCGAGAGGGCGCGACGTGTTCAGCAAGTTGTAATCGACGCGCTGCTCGGCCGACTTTGTGGTCAGCACGGCGATGTGGTCGCGGATCATCGCGCGATACTGCTCGCGCAGCGCATCCGGCACCACCGGCAGCTGTTCTCCGCTTTCGAGATCCTCGAAGCTCGAGGCGTCATCGAACGTGAAATCAATTTCCGCAGGATCGAGCACGTGAAACAGGATGACGTCGTTGCCGCGGAAGCGAATCAACCCGACCGCGTCGAGGATTTCCTGCGGCTCTTCGTAGAAATCGGAAATGACGACCACGATGCCACGCCGCCCGAAGTGCTCGGCCAGCTTGCGCAACGGCGGACCGAGACGGCCAGGCCGCTTCGCCTGCACGCGATCCAACGTGTGCAGGACGACATCGACATGCTTGGCGGACGGCGGTACGTGATCGACGATGTCTTCGTCAAAGGTCACGAGGCCGACACGGTCGCGCTGCTTGCTCACGAGGTAGGTCAGGCAGGCCGCCAGCGTCTTGGCGTAATCGAGCTTGGTGATTTTTGTCCCGAACGCCATGGACTTCGACACATCAAGCAGGACGCTGAAGTTGGCGTTCGAATCGGCTTCGAATTCCTTGATGTAGTACTTGTCGGTGCGCGCAAACACGCGCCAGTCGACGCGGCGGATATCATCGCCGGCAACATAGCCGCGGTGCTCCGCAAAATCCACCGACGAGCCGAAGTAGGGCGACCGATGGCTGCCGTTGATCACCCCGTCCACGACGGAGCGCGCGACGAACTCGAGGTTGCCAATCTTGGCGAGCACCGCCGGGTCGATGAAGCGGGAGCCGGGCACCGGCGTGTTGCGATCCATGGTCTTTGTCTGCGCCTGACGACTGGGCTACATTCCCGATCGTGGAATCGGAACGGCTTCGAGCAGACGGTCCACGAGCATGTCGCTGGTCGTGCCTTCCGACTGCGCGTGAAAGTTGGTGAGGACGCGATGCCGCAGCACCGGATGCGCCAGCGCGCGGATGTCTTCGTAGGAGACGTGATAGCGGCCGTTGGTCAGGGCTCGCGCCTTCGCGCCAAGCACCAGATACTGCGCCGCGCGAACGCTCGCGCCAAACGCGATCCACTTGCGAATCGATTCGGGACAACTCGGGTTCTTCGGCCGGCTGGCGCGCACCAGCGACAGCGCGTATCGCATGATCGGCTCGGCGACGGGCACGCGCCGGACCAGGCGCTGGAACGCCACGAGGTCCTCACCGCTCACCGGGCGTTCGAAGACCGGCTCCTGAATCGCGGTGGTCTGCCGGACGACGTTGAACTCCTCGTCTTCGGGCGGATGCTCAATGACGATGTGGAACATGAAGCGATCGAGCTGCGCCTCCGGAAGTGGATATGTGCCTTCAAGCTCGATCGGATTCTGCGTCGCAAACACATAGAACGGCTCTTCGAGCTTGTAGGTCCGGCCCTGGATGGTGACTCGATGTTCCTGCATCGCTTCGAGCAGCGCCGACTGCGTCTTGGGCTGTGTGCGGTTAATTTCGTCAGCCAGCAAAATGTTGCAGAAGATCGGCCCCGGCGCAAACACCATCAGTCGTCGCCCGGTGGTCGCATCTTCGTTGATGATGTCGGTGCCGGTGATATCCGACGGCATCAAATCGGGTGTGAACTGGATGCGATTGAACTTAAGCTCGAGGACCCGGGCCATCGTATAAATCAGTAGGGTCTTCGCGAGGCCGGGGACGCCGACAATCAGGCTGTTGCCACCCACGAATAAGGTCAGCAACACCTGGTTGATCACCTCTTCCTGGCCGATGATGGCTTTGCGCAACTCGGTGACGATTCGTTTCCGGCCGTCATTCATCCGGTCCGCCAGTGCCACGTCATCGGACTGGAGCTCTACCACCTGATCGCGCGCTGCTGTTTCCACAAGACCTCCTGAATACATCCAGGTTCAGTTGTTGACGAGGAACGAAGGGCTTCCAAGCACGCTCTCCATTCGCGGGGCGGCTACCCAAGGTTCACTCCGTAGCTAATGCGTCATTGCGTAGATGACGTAGTTGATGCCGTATTTATAGGCGTCGTTCGAGAGATCGACCGGCACCATGCCCGTGTCGGAGTATTCCCAGAGTTCCCCGAGATCGTGGTTGTAGTTGGCCACGAGCAGCAGCCGCTTCGTCGGGTCGTTGTCTTCAAAGACGCCGTGAAACGTGGCGGGGCCGTAGTAGCCCTGCGTGTCCGTGATGTTGATGTCGAAGAAGGCGTGAAAGACCGCGTGGTCCGGATCGATCTCGATGAGCTGCGCATTCGGAATGACGCGCTGCACCTGTTCCTGGAAGTTGTACCAGTGCTCCCCGCGGAAGTCGTCGAAGATGACAAAGCCGCCCTTCTGGATATAACGCTGCAAACCCTCAAGCTCGGCGTCGTTCATCGTCCAGAAGCCCGGCTCCGACATGTACGCGATCGGATGCGCAAACAGCTCCGGATCATCGAGCGTGAGGACACTGCTCGAATCGAGATGCGGCTTGACGAGTGTGAGCTCGGTCAGAATGCGCGCGAAGTTGCGCTCCGCGCGCGGGTAATCGTGGGCCCAGGGCGGTTCGCCGCGAAACAACGCGACCTCGCCGTGACGCAGTCGCGCAAAGGCAAATTGCCCGTCGTAGGGGGTCTTTTCGCCCGCAATCACGCGACTCCCGCGGCGACTGCGACCGCCAAAATCCTGGGCAAGCGCAGCGGTGGCGCACACGGCAAGCGCAAGGCCGAGCATGCTGACCACGTAGCGACGCGACCGAAGCTTCAC
>JACCSI010000177.1 GCA_013813075.1 Acidobacteriota bacterium
CCTGCGCGCGTTGCGACGCCGTGAAGACGGAGTACACCCCGAGAAGGAGAAGTCCCGCCAGCCCAACCGCCGCGACCGGCCAAGTCCGAAATCTCATCAGTTCGCTTCCAACCCTGTTGAGGCCAGCCTACCGGTTTCCGACCCATTCCCGCATCCGGTGAATGGGGGAGCAGGGTCAGTCTCCCGTTCAAAACTCCTCAGATTCCCCTTTTTACAGGATTCCGCTTGCGACAGCGCCGTTCTCTACTGAATGGCATGGACTACGCGGCCTCCCAGGCTACCCAGATCATCGTTCTGTCGAACCGAGAACCCTATAAGCACGAACGCGATGCCGGCGGCCGGCTCCATGCCGAACGCTCGTCATCTGGCGTCGTCAATGCCGTTGAGCCTGTGTTGCTCGAGCACTCGGGCGTGTGGGTCGCCGAAGGGGTGGGAGAGCCCGATCGGGAGGCGGCGCAGAATGCAGACGGCGTCAACGTGCCGCCGCACGATCCGCGCTATCGGCTCCGCCGCGTCTGGCTCACGGAAAAGGAGCGACAGGGCTACTACTACGGGTTTGCCAACGGGGCCTTGTGGCCACTCTGTCACCGCACATCCGTCGAGCCCGTGTTTTACGCGACGCATTTTGGCGAGTACGAGATTGTCAATCGCCGATTTGCCGACGCCGTGGCTGAGGAAGCCACTGTCGCGGCACCCGTCGTACTGGTGCAGGACTACCATTTTGCGCTCGCACCCGCGCTCATCAGACGTCAGTTGCCACAGAGCCATATCGCCACTTTCTGGCATATCCCGTGGCCGAAGCCGGACGTGTTTGCGATGTGCCCGTGGAGCCAGGCCCTGCTCGAAGGTTTGTTGGGCAGTAGCGTCGTGGGCTTCCAGACCGCAGTAGACCGTGATCATTTTTTCCGGTGTGTCGAGAAGCTATCGAAGGCGGAGGTGGACCGCGACGCGAGCGTGGTCAATTTCAACGGCCGGTTGATCGCCGTTGGCGTCTACCCGGCCTCGGTCCCCTGGCCTGACAATTTTTTGTCGGTGGGGTCGGTCGACGACTGCCGCTCGTCGGTACGCCGCGGGTTCGGGCGGTCCGACGATGTCATCCTGGGAGTCGGGGTGGATCGACTCGATTACACCAAGGGACTGGAGCAGAAGTTTCTCGCGATAGAGCGCCTGCTCGAATGCCGTCCGTCCCTGCTCGGGAAGTTTGCCTTCATCCAGGTGGCCGAGCCGAGCCGCGAGGTGCTGCCGGCGTACGCGCAGACCCGCGACCGAGTCCGAGCAACGGCCCAACGTATCAACGAACGGTTCGCTCCTGACGGGCCCGCGCCGCTTCACTTGATCGAAATGCACCATTCGTCGCTCGCGGTTGCGCGCCTGTATCGCGCCGCCGACCTGTGCTATGTCAGCAGCCTGCACGACGGCATGAATCTCGTGAGCAAGGAGTTCGTCAGCGCGCGGGACGACGAGCAAGGTGTCTTGGTGTTGAGTGGATTTGCCGGCGCCTCGCACGAATTGCGCGATGCAGTCATCGTCAATCCCTACGACATCGAGCAAGTGGCGCGGTCGATGGCAACGGCCATCGAGATGCCGCGTCCCGAGCAACGCGATCGCATGCGGCGGCTGCGCCGCGTGGTCGCTCGTGCCGATGCCAGCACCTGGGCCGAGCGCCTGATCAGCGACGCATTGTCTTGCGGCTCCACGCCCGCGCGGTCGCACCCGGACCTGCGCTACGCGCTATCGGGCGACGACGGACGGTTGGCCATGTGACGCGAGCCAACGCGTTGCGTTGAGGTGAGACTTGCCCAACGGCATCGACGATGCCGGGCATGCGCGGCGGCGACAAACGAGGCTAGATGTGGGACGCCCAGGGAGCAGCGACCGGGGCCACATCAGATCGCGCGAAAGGCCAGTATCGCGATCACCGTCGGAAGGAGCGCGGCTAGAAACAGCTTCAGTGGCGAAATCGCGGTCGCGAAGAAGGGGCCGAGGATCGCTTGTCCGGCAGGATTGGGCGCGTTGGCAATCACGGTGAGCCCCCCTCCCGTGACCGCGCCCTCGACCACGGCCACTTTCAGATCGTCGCTCAGGTTCGGTACCAACGTCGCGAGGTAGGTAATCAACGCGTTGTCGTTAAAGGCGGTGAGCAGCGTGGCCCCGAAAAAGAGTGGCTCTTCAGAGAGGCTCGCCAGCACCGGCGCGATCCACCAACCCTGCAGTCCTCCGTGAATGACGAGTCCGGCCAGGAAGAAGCCGACGAGCAGCGGCGCCTTCAGCTCGATCCGAGTTTGGTAGACCGCCGTCGCACGCACAAAGCCTAGAAAAATCAGGAATCCTCCGACAAAGAGCGCCGGATAGTGTGCGTTGAAGACGGTCCATGCCATGAACACCAGGTGGGCCACGACCAGCCACGCGGGCACGGGGAGAAGCGCGACCGGAGAACCCGCCGTTGATGCTTCTTCCGGATCTTCGCGGTCTGGCGATGGGTCTCGATTGCCCAGTGCGCCGAGCTCATTTCTGAAGACCGCATAGTAGATCCCGGTTGCCGACAGAATCGCCACAGCCGCTCGCCATCCGAAGTGGCCAATCATGAAGGACGTATCCCATCCCCACGGCCGGGCCACCATCAGGACCGGCGGGGCCGCGAAATGCGTCAAGGTACCGCCAATCGAGATGTTGACGAACAACAGCCCCAGCGTCGCGTATTTGAGTCGGGTGCTTGGCTCGAGGTCGTAGAACTGGCGGGCGAGAAGCAGCGCGCAAATGGTCATGGC
>JACCSI010000179.1 GCA_013813075.1 Acidobacteriota bacterium
AATCGGTGCTGGACACCTGCAAGCGGCTGGAAAAGCAGGGACGCAGTACAACGGTGCTGGCGGTCAGCGGCGACGGTTCGATTGACCTGGACATCCTGCGTGGCGCGGTGACCGAGCGTACTGCCGCCGTCAGTGTGATGGCGGCCAACAACGAAATTGGGGTGCTGGCTCCACTTGCCGAAATCGCGGCCATCGCACACGCCAGGGGCGCGTTGCTGCACACCGATGCGGTGCAGGCGGCCGGCAAGGTCCCTTTGAATGTCGCAGCCTCTGGTGTGGATCTCGCGTCGTTTACCGCCCACAAGCTGTACGGACCAAAAGGCGTGGGGGCGTTGTATGTGCGGCGAAAGAGCCCGCGAGTGACGCTTGCGCCAATGCTCGACGGCGGAGGGCACGAGCGGGGCATGCGCTCGGGGACGCTGAACGTGCCGGGCATCGTCGGATTTGGTGCCGCCGCCGCGCTGGCGGGCCGGTGCATGGCGGTAGAGAGCGCGCGGCTTCGACAACTGCGTGATCGCCTGCTCGAAGGACTCAAGACGCGCGTCGGCGACCTCGTGGTCAACGGATCGCTCACCACGCGCTTGCCAGGCAACCTGAACGTGAGCTTCCCTGGTGTGGACGGAGAAGCGTTGCTCGTCAGCTTGAGCGACGACGTCGCGCTGTCATCGGGCGCGGCCTGCACGGCGGCCGAACCGTCCCATGTGCTGAAGGCGTTGGGACGCCGAACGGAACTGGCATTGGCGTCCTTGCGCTTCGGGCTTGGACGCTGGACGACACTGCAGGAAGTGGACGCAGTTGCGGCGCGTGTGAGCGACGAAGTGATGCGCTTGCGGGCAATGTCCCCGGTGTAGCGACTGCAGGAGTGGCGGGTTTTCCGGTAAGACCGGCCGGTATCGAAGGATGAGTTATTCGCCAGCCGTACTCGACCACGTCCGCGACCCGAAGTACGTCGGGTGGTTGCCGCGCGACGCGCCGGATGTGGGTACCGGCGAGGTCGGCACGTTGGAACGCGGCACCGTCACCCGGATCCAGGTCCGGATCGATCCGGCGACTGGGCGGATCGGCGAAGCGGTGTTCAAGGTCTTCGGCTGCAGCGCGGCAATTGCCAGCGCCAGTCTGGTGGCTGAACGATTGCACGGCGCGACGCTGAACGAGGCGCGCGAGCTTGAAGGGCTGGCCATTGTGGCGGAGTTGCAATTGCCGATTGAGCGGGCAGGGGTTGCAGCGCTCGCGGTGGAAGCGGCGAAGGCCGCGATCGCGGATTGGGAACAGAAGCGATGATTAAAATTTCAGACAGCGCGGCGCGCGTCATTACGCGCCAGCTTGCCAGACAAGGCGTGGAAAGCGGCGGGTTGCGCGTCGCGGTCAAGGCCGGCGGCTGCTCGGGTTTCAGTTACGTCTTCAGCTGGGATGCGCAACCGCGCGATCGCGACGAAATCTTTGAAGGCCTCGGCGGCGCCCGAATTTACGTCGACCCCCGCAGCCTGACGCTGCTGGACGGCACCGTCCTCGATTTCGAAGAGGACAACCTGTTGGCCACCAGTTTCACCCTGAAGAACCCGCATGCCAAGAGTACATGCGGCTGCGGGGAAAGTTTTTCAGCCTAGTTCAACGTTCAAGTTCAAACAGACGGTTTTACTTGTGAACTCGAAAAGTTGAATTGACGGCGAAAGAATCATGAGCACATCAACCGAAGTCATCGAGCAGCTGGCGAACACTGAATATAAGTACGGGTTTATCACCGATGTCGAACAGGACATCGTCCCGAAGGGCCTTAGCGAGGACGTGGTCCGGCTCATCTCGGCAAAGAAGGAAGAGCCCGAGTGGTTGCTCGAGTGGCGCCTGAGGGCGTATCGCGCGTGGCTCAAAATGACCGAGCCGACCTGGCAGAACGTCACCTATGAGCCGATCGACTACCAGGGCATCAGCTATTACGCCGCGCCCAAGGAGAAGAAGAAGCTCGGCAGCATGGACGAAGTGGATCCGGAGATCCGCGCGACGTTTGCCAAGCTGGGGATTCCGCTGATCGAGCAGCAACTGCTCGCTGGCGTTGCCGTTGACGCGGTGTTCGACTCGGTGTCGGTCGCGACCACCTTCCGCGAAAAGCTCGGCAAGCTCGGCATCATCTTCTGTTCGTTTTCGGAAGCGGTGAAGGAGCATCCCGAGCTGGTCAAGCAGTATCTCGGTTCGGTCGTGCCCCATACCGACAACTTCTTCGCGGCGCTCAACTCCGCCGTCTTCACCGACGGCAGCTTTGTGTTCGTGCCGAAGGGCGTGCGATGCCCGATGGAGTTGTCCACCTACTTCCGCATCAACGCCAAGGACACCGGTCAATTCGAGCGGACCCTGATTGTTTGCGACGAGGGCGCGACCGTCAGTTACCTCGAAGGCTGCACGGCGCCCAAGCGGGACGAGAATCAGCTGCACGCCGCTGTCGTCGAGCTCGTCACGCTCGAGAACGCGACGATTAAGTACTCGACCGTGCAGAACTGGTACCCGGGCGACAAACAGGGCAAAGGCGGGATCTACAACTTTGTGACCAAGCGCGGGCTGTGCAAGGGGCGCAAGTCGAAGATCACGTGGACCCAGGTTGAAACCGGTTCTTCAATCACGTGGAAGTACCCCAGCTGCATTTTGCAGGGCGACGACTCGGTGGGCGAGTTCTACTCGGTCGCGGTGACCAACAATTACCAGCAGGCGGACACCGGCACCAAGATGATTCACCTCGGGAAGAACACGCGCAGCACGATCGTGTCCAAGGGCATCTCCGCCGGCCGCGGCCAGAACACGTATCGCGGCGCAGTCAAAATCGGCAAGAACGCGCAGCACGCGCGGAATTACTCGCAGTGCGATTCTCTCCTGATCGGCGACCGTTGTGGCGCGCACACGTTCCCGTATCTGGAGATCAAGAACACGTCAGCGAGTGTGGAACACGAAGCGTCCACGTCGAAGATTGGCGAGGACCAGATCTTCTACTGCGAGCAGCGCGGCATCTCCAAGGAAGACGCGATCAACATGATCGTCAGCGGGTTCTGCAAGGAAGTATTTCGCGAGCTGCCGATGGAATTCGCGGTCGAGGCGCAAAAGCTACTGGGAATCTCACTGGAAGGGTCAGTAGGGTAGGGACTCATATGGCGATGTTGGAAGTCAAGAATCTGCAAGTACGAGCGGAGGACAAGCAGATCCTCCGCGGCGTCAACCTCACTGTCAATGCCGGCGAAGTCCACGCGATCATGGGCCCGAACGGTTCCGGCAAGAGCACCTTGGCGCGTGCCCTGTCGGGCCATCCCGGATACGAGGTGACCGGCGGCCAGGTGTGGTACGACGGCAAGGACCTGCTGGACATGCCGGCGGACGAGCGCGCCCGCGAAGGCGTGTTTATGGCGTTCCAGTACCCGGTCGAGATTCCCGGCGTCAACAATGCCTACTTTCTTAAAGCGGCCCTCAACGCCCGGCGCAAGCAGATGGGGCTGGAAGAGCTCGACGCCATCGACTTTATGACCTTCATCAAGAAAAAAGCAGCCATCCTGCAGGTCGACCAGGCGATGCTGCAGCGCTCCGTCAACGAGGGATTTTCGGGCGGCGAGAAGAAGCGCAACGAGATTTTCCACATGGCCGTGCTCGAGCCGCGCCTGGCGATTCTCGACGAGACCGACTCGGGGCTCGACATCGACGCACTGAAGATCGTGTCGAGTGGCGTCAACGCGATGCGGAACAGCAATCGGTCATTCATCGTGGTGACGCACTATCAGCGGCTCCTGAATTACATCGTTCCAGACTTCGTGCACGTACTCAGCGACGGGCTGCTGGTCAAGTCCGGCGGCCGAGAGTTGGCCCTGCAGCTCGAAGAAAAAGGCTACGGATGGCTTGAAGCCGCGGGCGCGAAGGCATGACGATGTCCCCTGTCGCCGAACGCACTGACGCGCTCGTGGCCGAGCATGCCCGTTTCACGCAAGGCCGTGGCGCCACCTCCCCGGCATGGCTGCGCGACCTGCGCAGCCGCGGCGTGTCTCGCTTCGCGGCATTGGGATTTCCCACCGTGCGCCAGGAAGAGTGGCGATTCACCAACGTGGCCGCCATTGCCGACACGCCGTTTCGTCTCGCCGACAAGACACCGACCAATGCCGCACAACTGATGGCACGGGTCGCGGTATTCCCAACGGCGGCCCGCATCGTCATTCTGAACGGGCATTTCGCGCCCGAGCTTTCCAGCCTCGACAAACTCCCGCCAGGGGTGGTCGCCGGCAGCCTCGCGAACGCGATTCTGCACAATCGTCCCGAAGCCACGCACCTCGGTCAGATGACGTGCGAGCAGGCGCCGTTTGTCGCGTTGAACACGGCGTTTTTGGAAGATGGCGCCTTCGTCGTGATTGCCGCCAACGCGGTGGTCGCCGATCCGATTCACCTGATCGTCATCAATGGTGGCGCCGGCAAGATGATGGCGCATCCCCGGACGTTGATTGTCGCCGGGCCGAACAGCCGGGCGTCGATTGCGCAGACCTTTCTTGGCGCCGCAGGCGAATGTCATTTCACCAATGTCGTGACCGAGGTGTCGATGGGGGAGAACGCGCACCTCGACCTGTATTCGGACCAGCGGGAGACCGACACGGCATATCACTTGTCGTCGATGCACATTCAACTGCAACGCCACTCGACCTTCCGCTCACGCACCGTGACCCTCGGCGGCAAGCTGGTGCGAAACGACATCACCGCTGTCCTCGCCGGTGACGGTGCGCACGTCGCGCTCGACGGCTGCTACCTGGTGGACGGCGATCGCCTGGTCGACAATCACACGACGATCGACCACGCCACGCCGCACTGCACCAGCCACGAGCTCTACAAAGGCATCCTCGACGGCAAGTCGCGGGCCGTCTTCAACGGGCGCATCATCGTGCGCGAGGACGCGCAGAAGACCGACGCCAAGCAGACGAACCGCGCGCTGTTGTTGTCCGACGAGGCTCAGGTCAATTCGAATCCGCAGCTGGAGATCTTTGCGGACGACGTGAAGTGCACGCATGGTGCGGCAATCGGCCAGCTCGATGACGAGGCGCTGTTCTATCTGCGGGCGCGCGGGCTGACCGAACGCGACGCGCGCGACATGCTGATTCACGCCTATGCCGGCGAAGTGCTCGAGGGGATTGCCATCGAGCCGCTACGGGTTCAGCTCGAACGCGAGCTGTTTACGCAACTGGACAGGGATCTTGCTGACCACAAAAAATGACACGGCCTTTGGCCACGGAGTGCCGACGACGGGGTTTGCACACGAAGGCACACCGGGTGCGAGTGCCACGTTCGACGTGCAGAGGATTCGCGCCGATTTTCCGATTTTGCGTGAAATCGTCCACGGCAAACCGCTCGTGTATCTCGACAGCGCCAACACGAGTCAGAAGCCCGAATCCGTCATTCGCGCGATGGACGATTACTATCGTCACGCCAACGCCAACATCCACCGGGCCACGCATCTGCTCAGCGAACGGGCGACAAAGTTATACGAGGGCACCCGCGCCAACGTGGCCAGGTTCATCAACGCACCTGATGCGAAATCCATTGTCCTGACCACCGGGACAACCGACGGCATCAACCTGGTCGCAGCCAGCTACGGACGGATGGTGCTGAAGCCTGGAGACGAAGTCCTCTTGTCGTGGCTCGAGCATCACTCCAACATCGTGCCGTGGCAGATCCTGTGCGAGCAGGCCGGCGCCAGGCTCCGCGTGGCGCCGATCAACGACCTCGGCGAGATCGACATCCAGGCCTACGAGCACTTGTTGTCGGACCGGACTCGCATCGTCGCGATCAGCCACGTCTCAAACGCCCTCGGCACCATCAACCCGGTCCGCCACATCGTCGCCAAGGCTCACGAATGCGGCGCCGTGGTCTTGCTCGACGGCGCGCAGGCGGTTCCGCATCTGGTGGTTGACGTCCAGGCGCTCGACTGCGACTTCTATGTGTTTTCGAGCCACAAGATGTTTGGCCCGACCGGTGCCGGTGTCCTCTACGGCCGGAAGTCACTGCTCGAAGCGATGCCGCCGTATCGTGGCGGCGGCGACATGATTGCATCCGTCACCTTCGAGAAGACCGCGTATAACCAGGTGCCGTACAAATTCGAGGCCGGCACGCCGAACATCGCCGGTGTCGTCGGGATGGGTGCGGCCATCGACTACTTCGGCAGCTTCGACCGCGCCGCCGCGCAGGCACACGAAGATGACGTGCTCGCGTACGCGACCGAGCGCGTGCGCGCCATTCCGGGGACGCGCATTATCGGCGAAGCGGCCGACAAGACCGGTGTGCTGTCGTTTGTCCTCGACCACGCGCATCCGCACGACGTCGGGACGATTCTGGACCGCGAAGGCATCGCGGTGCGCACCGGGCAGCATTGCGCGCAGCCGATCATGGACCGCTACGGGATTGCGGCAACCGTGCGGGCCTCGCTGGCGATCTACAACACCCGCGAAGATGTCGATGCGTTGATCACGTCCCTGGCGCGCGTGCGCGAGGTGTTCGGCTAATGTCGGAACTGAGCGACCTGTATCAGGAAGTTATCCTCGATCACAACCGCCGGCCGAGGAACTTTCGGCCGATCGATGATGCCAGCCGCACACAGGAAGGCTACAACCCCTTGTGCGGCGATCGACTGACGCTCTATGTCAAGCTCGATGGCCGGAGCATCGTCGATCTCTCGTTCCAGGGGTCCGGTTGCGCGATTTCCAAGGCCTCCGCGTCGCTGATGACCGAAGCGCTCAAGGGCAAGACCGTCGAGCAGGCACGTGAACTCTTCGATCGCTTCCATGACATGGTCACGTCGTCCACCGATGTCGCGGCTCCGGATCTTGGCAAGCTGTCGGTGCTGTCGGGGGTGCGCGAGTACCCCACACGCGTCAAGTGTGCGAGTCTCGCCTGGCACACACTCAAGGCCGCCGTCGCCGACGGAACGGACGGCCCCGTTTCCACCGAATGAACGAGCCAAGGTTTCTTCCCGTGCAGAACATATCCGACTCCCCCGAGGACAGCCCGGCCAACGAGCAGAGCCAGTCAATCGACGACGTCGTGCCGGATCCGGTGAACATGGCCGAGATTCGGCCGAAGGTGCTGGACGCGTTATCCACGGTGTTCGACCCCGAGATTCCCGTCAACATCCGGGAAATGGGCCTCATCTACGATGTGCTCGTTGATAAAGACGGCCAGGTCGGAATCCGCATGACGCTGACCGCTCCGGCCTGTCCCGCAGCGCAAAGCCTGCCGCTGGAAGTCCGACAAAAAGCGGCGGCCGTGGCCGGCGTGACCAGTGCCAAGGTCGAGATCGTCTGGGAACCGACATGGACCAAGGACATGATGTCGGAGGCAGCAAAATTACAGCTTGGACTCTGGTAAGTGGATCTCACCGCGCTGCCCGTGCGCGCTGTCACGCGCTGTGAGGACTGGGCCGAAGCCCCTTGTGGGAGGGCGTGGGCGATAGCCACGCCAAGCCATTGAGCGAGCCGAAACGTCTGAGGAGGGTGATGACGCGTCTGATTGCCGCGCTGATGATTGCCACGCTCGCGGCGCCGGCCCTCGCCGTGGCGCAAGACCCGCCCGTCGACGCGTCAAAGATGGGGGTGTCGCTATCGCGCATCAAGCGAGAGCTGGTGCAGGCGCAAGCTGACGACCAGAACCCCGACGCACTCAAGATCACCTTTACCGTCCAGGTCGTTGGCACGGCCCCGAGAATCAACCTGCTCGAGGGCTTTGCCGTCGAGGGTCCTGTGCCGTACGGACCGCCCACGCATCGAGAGGTGCTCGACGTGCTGACGCCTCAGGAATTTCGTGGGCAGGCGTTTCCCATCCTCGGCCTGGCCGTGGTTGCGGCGCAGAAGTTGTTCCAATACAACAAGAAGCGGCAGTGCGAGGCCGAGATCGACGAATACCGGCGTCTGGTCATGTCCGGCGTGCCCGTCGCGGCGCCGCGCTGCACCCAGTAATCTCGCCCTCGATGCAGATCCTCGTCGTGGCGGCCACCAGGCTCGAAGTCGCCCCGCTGGCAGCGGCGTTCTCCTGTGACACCGCTGCCGGGCAACCATTGGTGACGTGCGCCGCCGCGGGTCATCAGGTCGACGTCCTGATCGCCGGAATCGGTATGGTCGCGACGGCGGCGTGGTGTGCTCGGGCGCTCGCACAGCGCCGCTACGATTTCGCTCTCAATCTCGGCGTGTGCGGCACGTTCGATCGTTCTCTGCCGCTCGGCACGGTCGTCCACGTCGTGTCGGATCACCTCGCCGAGCTCGGTGCGGAGGATGGCGAACACTTCCTGACGATGCACGACCTCCGACTTGTGGCCGATGCGACGTTCAAGAACAGCTCTGCGCCGGTCAACTCCATCATCGACCGATTGCCGCGAGTGGCCGGCATCACCGTGAATACCGTCCACGGCAGTGACCGCTCGATTGCCGCAATCGTTCAGCGCCTGTCTCCCCAGGTCGAAAGCATGGAAGGCGCCGCGTTCATGTACGCGTGCACGATCAATGCGGTGCCATTCGCCCAGGTGCGGGCCATTTCCAACGTCATCGAGAAACGGAACCGCGCGGCCTGGAATCTCCCCCTCGCCATCGGCAACCTTGGCGAGGTCGCGATCGCGGCGATCGAGGGCGCCTGATGCTCAGCCTGGGGTTCTCCCCGTGTCCGAACGACTGCTTCATGTTCGATGCGATTGTGCACCGGAACATCGATCTCGAGGGCCTCGAGTTCTCGGTCGTCATGGCTGACGTCGAAGCACTCAATCGCAGGGCGTTTGCGAAAGAGATCGACGTCACCAAGCTCAGTTATCACGCCTTTGCGCACTGCGCCGGAGATTACGCGTTGCTCGACGCGGGCAGCGCTCTCGGGCGCGGCTGCGGGCCGTTGCTCGTCTCCCGGCGCGCAATCAGCCCGGCCGACGTGGCGTCGGGACAGCTGCGGATCGCGATTCCTGGGCGCTTTACGACAGCCAACTTTCTTCTTGGCCTCGCCTATCCCGCGGCCACGGACACGCACGAACGCGTATTTTCGGAGATCGAAGGCGCGGTCCTCGACGGCGACTGTGACGCCGGGCTCATCATTCACGAAAATCGATTCACCTACGAGGCCAGGGGCCTGCGCAAGATTACAGACCTTGGCGAATTCTGGGAAAACGAGACCGGTGCCCCGATTCCGCTTGGTGCCATCGTCGTCGCGCGCTCGTTGCCGGTCGAGGTGCAGCAGAAAATGAACCGCGTCATGCGGCGCAGCGTCGAATATGCGTTTGCCCATCCGGACGCGAGCCGCGCCTTCGTGCGCGAGCACGCGCAGGAAATGAGCGACGACGTGATGCGCCAACACATCGCGCTCTACGTCAACGAGTACTCGCTGGATCTCGGTGGTGCCGGGCGGCGAGCGGTCGAGGTG
>JACCSI010000182.1 GCA_013813075.1 Acidobacteriota bacterium
GCACACAGTTCTTCATCTGCATTGCCGATCAACCTGCGCTTGACGGACAGTTCACCGTGTTCGCGCGGGTGGCCGAGGGCATCCTGGTCGCGCAGAAGATTTCCGAGGCCGCCGCCGACGAGAAGGGCGCGCCCGCGGCGCGAATCGCGATGACGCGGGTCACGATTCGGAAGCGGCCGGCACCAACGCCCGAGCCGTTTTCGACCGAGTCCGTGGCCGACCTGGCGACCTATCGCGCGGTTCTCGAAACCTCCGCCGGGGACATCACGATTGCATTCACCCCGGACAAGGCACCCGAGCACGTGCGCAACTTTCTGCGGCTGGCGTCAGTGGGTGTCTACGATGGCACGAGCTGGCACCGAGTGGTGAAAGGCTTCGTCGTGCAGACGGGCCATCTGCCAACGCGGCAAGTCCCGCTCGACGAAGCGCAACAGCGTTTGGTCCGCGACCTCAAGGCCGAGTTCAACGACCAGATTCACCAACTTGGCACGGTCTCGATGGCTCGTCTCGCCGAGCCCGACACCGCGAACACCTCGTTCTTCATCGTCACCGCGCGCGCGCCAATGCTCGACGACAAATACACGGTCTTTGGGCGCGTCGTCAGTGGACTGGACGTTGTGCAACGTATCGAAGCGGCGTCGGTGAATGGCGAAGCACCCGTGGAACGGATCGAACTGCGTCGCGTCCGGCTGGTCAACGATTAGAAATCGAGCGGCAGGCGAGGCTCGTCGTCGCGGACAGTGCGCCGCGAGCGCGTGGAATCCGATTCGTCGAGGTTTTGCACGCTCACGCCAAGCAAACGAATCGGGCGCCGACCGGCCTCGGTCTTTTCCAGCAGCGCGCCGGCGCGCGCGGCAATGACAGCGGCGTCTCGCGTGGGTTTCGCGTCGCTCTGACTGCGCGTTATCGTGATGAAGTCGTCGTAGCGCACCTTGATGACGACGGTGCGCGCATAAATGTTGCGTCGGTCGAGCCATCGCGCGGCATCACGCGCCATCTCGTCAATCTCGGCGCGGATACGACTGATGTCCGTCAGATCCTTTTCGTAGGTACATTCGGAACCGGCGGATTTTCGCTGCTCGTTGGGGTCGACGGCGCGGTCGTCGATGCCAAGTGACAGGTCGCGCAGCCATTCGGCCGCACTTCCGACAATCTCGCGCAGCTGGTCGAGCGAGCGCGTTCTCACATCGACCAGTTTCTCGATACGGTGCGCGCGCAAGCGAGCGGCCGTCTTGGGCCCGACCCCCCAAAGCGCATCGACGGGGAGCCCTTGCAGAAACGCTTCGATCCGTTCCGGGGCGATGACCGTCAGCCCATCGGGCTTCTGCCACCCAGAGGCAATCTTCGCCAGAAACTTGTTTGGCGCGACGCCGGCCGACGCTGTCAGGTTGGTGGTGTCCTTGATCGCTTGCTTGATCCGCCTGGCGACGGACACGCCAAGCTGTTCGGACCACGTGTTGTGCGTAACGTCCAGATAGGCCTCATCCAGTGACAACGGTTCCACGAGTGGTGTTACTTCGCGATAGATGGCAAACACCTGCTGTGACACCGCGCGGTACTTGTCAAAATCGGGACGGACGATGATGAGGGACGGGCAGAGTCGCACCGCCCGCGACATCGGAATGGCGGAGCGGACGCCGAAGGTGCGCGCTTCGTAGCTGGCGGCGGCCACTACGCCTCGTTGGGTGGGGTCGCCACCGACCACGACGGGCTTCCCGCGCAGCGTCGGATTGTCGCGTTGCTCCACGGACGCATAGAACGCGTCCATGTCGATGTGCAGGATTCTTCGCAACAAGGTGGCTCGCGCTCGGCGCTTGGTCGTTCGTGCTCAGTGCTCAGTGCTCAGTGCTCGTGCTCGTGCTCAGTGAGAGTACGGAGGGCGGCGACTGTAGCCCCAAGCCGTTAGTCATCGTCCCGTACTGCCGAAACCGCCGCGCGAGACGGCGCTGGTGTCGCCCTCGACAAATTCCACCCGCGGTGCTTGCAGAACAATACCCTGGGCGAGTCGGTCACCGGTCTTCACGGCGATAGGTGCCGTCGTAATGTTCAGAAGCTGAATCTTGAGCTCGTCCGTGGGCCCGCAATAATCGGAATCAAGCACGCCGACGCCGTTGGCGACAGCGAGGCCGCGTTTGAGGGGCGTGCTGCTTCGCGCAAAGATTGCCAGAAAGTAACCGTCCGGTACCTTGAACACGAGCCCCGTCCCCACCAGCACGATTTGGCCCGGTGCAACGTCCGCATCTTCGGCCGCCGCGAGGTCGAAGGCCGCGGCTCCGCTGCTGCCGTACACGGGAAGCGGAATCGACGGATGGAGCCTTGTGACCGTCACACGCATGGGACAATAGTAAGGTGATTGGCGCGTTTGACGTGCTGAAGGAAGAATGAGGCCGCGAATGATTCGGTGTGTGTCGATCCTGACGTGGGTAGCGGTGCTGAGCGGATTGGTGAGTGCCCAGCAGCCGGCGCGGCCGCAGCCGGTTCCGGCCCCATTTCCGGTGCCGTCGGCGCCACCTCCGCCTGCGGCGCCGCTGATTCAACAAGCGTTGCTTCCGGTCGATCCCGCGTTGCGGACCGGGCAACTGGCCAACGGACTGCGCTATTACGTGCGACGCAATGCCCGTCCGGCCAATCGGGTGTCGCTGCGCCTCGCGGTCAACGTCGGCTCGATCCACGAGGACGACAACCAGCGTGGGCTGGCGCATTTCCTCGAGCACATGGCGTTCAACGGCACTGAAAACTTCAAACCCGGCGAACTCATCAACTTTCTGGAATCAATCGGCGCACGCTTCGGTCCTCACGTCAACGCCTATACGTCGTTTGACGAGACCGTCTACATGCTGGAGGTGCCGACCGATCGGCCAGGGTACGTGGATCGTGGGCTACTGGCCCTGCACGACTTCGCGGCCGGCATGCAAATGCTGGCCGATGAGGTCGAGAAGGAGCGCGGCGTCGTCATTGAAGAGTGGCGTGGACGTCTCGGCGCCGGATCCCGGCTCACCGATAAGCAGCTCCCGGTGCTGCTGGCCAAATCCCGCTACGCGGAGCGGCTGCCGATCGGGACGCCGGAAACGCTCAAGTCGTTTCCGCGCCAGCGTATTCTCGATTTTTATCGACGGTGGTATCGCCCCGATCAGATGGCCGTCGTCGTGGTGGGCGACATCGACCCAGCCGACGCTCGCAAGTTGGTGGAGCAGCGTTTTGCCAGCATTCCCGCCGTGACGTCGCCGGTCGAAACCATCGACCGTGCAGTGCCCGCGCACAAAGAGACGACGTTTTCGATCGCGACCGATCCCGAAGCCCAGGGTTGGAGCGTCGCTATTGCACACAAGCGGCCGGTGAAAATCGAGGCCACGGTTGCGGATTACCGGCAGTCGCTGATTCAGCAACTGGCGACGCAGATGCTCAACCTCCGGCTGCGCGAGATCGCGCGGCGGCCGAACGCACCATTTCTCGGCGCGGAGGCAGGCGGGTCGGGGTTGGGCCGAACCATCGAATTGTATCAACTGGGTGCCGCCGTCCCCGAAGGCGGCATCGCCGCCGGACTCGAGGCGTTGATCGTCGAAGCACGCCGGATGCAGCAACACGGCTTTGGCGCGGAGGAACTTGATCGCGCACGGGCTGGACTCCTGTCGTCGTATGAACGCGCCTTCAAGGAGCGCGACACCAGCGAGAGTTCGGGGTACGCCGACGAATATGTACGAGCATTCCTCGAGGCCGAGCCCATTCCCGGGATTGAATTCGAATACAGGATCGCGTCAACCTTTCTGCCGTCGGTCACACTCGCCGAAGTCACAGCCGAGGCCCGCACGCTGATTCGCGACGAGAACCGCGTGGTGATGGTGGTCGCGCCTGAAAAGAAGGCCACGCCGGCTCCAACCGAAGCCGTGCTCCGCGCCACCATGGCCAAAGCGGAAAAGGTGCCGGTCGAGGCCTATACCGATGCCCTCGCTGGTCGTGACTTGGTGGAGAAGCCGCCCGCACCGGGCAAGGTTACCGCGCGACGCATGGTCGCGTCGGTGGGCGCGACGGTCGTGACGCTCTCGAACGGCGTCGAGGTCTGGCTCAAGCCCACCGACTTCAAAAACGATCAGGTCATCATCAGCGCTTATGCAAAAGGTGGCGGCTCGCTCGCGTCCGAAGCGGACTATACGGAAGCCTCGCTCGCCACGTCGCTGGTTGGTATTGGTGGAGTGGGCGGGCTCAACCCGGTCGAGTTGAGTAAGCTCCTGGCGGGCAAGATCGCGTCCGCGTCGCCGACCATCGGCACCTACACACACGGCATCAGCGGTCAGGCGTCACCGCGTGATCTCGAGACCGCGCTGAAGCTGAATTACCTGGCGTTTACCGCGCCCAACCTGACCCGTGAATCGTTCGAATTGATGAAGCGCCGCATCGGCGGGGTAATCGAGAACCAGGCGCAAAACCCTGCCTACGTGTTCAACGAGAAGGTCGACCAGTTGAATACGTCCGGTCACTACAGTGCCAAGGCGCTGACCGTGGCCGACATCCAACAGCTTGACCTGGAGGCCATGGCCCGCTTCTATCGCGACCGCTTTTCGAATGCTGCGGATTTCACGTATTTCATCGTCGGTGCGTTTGCCGTCGAGGAGATCACGCCTCTGCTCGAGCGCTGGGTCGCGACCCTGCCGTCGACGGGAAAGAAGGCGTCGAACTTCCGCGACATGGGCGTGCGGTTTCCATCCGCGGTGGCGCGCGACGCGGTGAAGAAAGGCCGCGAGCCACGCGGGCAGACGGTGGTCTCGTTTTTCGCCGACACCAAGCTGGATCAATACGAAATGCATCGCGCGCGCGCCGCGGCGTCGCTGCTCGGCATCCGGCTGCGCGACATCCTCCGCGAAGAGCTCGGCGGGACCTATGGCGTCAGTGCGGCGTACGAAGATTCGTTGCCGCTCAGCGGCCACGGCTCGGTGGTGGTGCAATTTGGCAGCGACCCGGACAACATCGATAAGCTGACCGGCGAGGTCATGAAGGAGATCGAGCGTCTCAAGGCCCAGGGACCGAGTCCCGACGATGTCAAACGTGTGCAGGAGCTCGAACGACGGGACCTCGAGACCGCCACGAAGCAGAATGCTTTCTGGCTGGGGTCGCTGCAGACCGTGCATATGCTCGGGTGGGACCCCGACAGCATCAACCGGCGGCAAGATCGGATCGAAAAGCTCACGCCGCAAGTCCTCCACGAGACCTTCAAACACTACTTCCCGTTGGATCGTCACACGGTCGTCACCCTGCGGCCGGAACAGCCCTAGCTTACGGACGGCGCCACAGAACCGACAGGCCGCAGAGCACCACACGGATTTCTCGGCCGTGTTGTCTGCGTCTCCGTGCGCCTCTCTGCCTCTGGAGCTCGTACGTCGACGTGATATTCTTCGAGGGTTTATGGCACCACAGTACGTCTTCACCATGAAAGGTCTTGGGAAAACTCACCAGCCTGACACGGTCGTTCTCAAAGATATCTGGCTCTCCTTTCTGCCCGGTGCAAAAATCGGCGTGCTCGGCGCCAACGGCTCGGGAAAGTCTACGCTGCTGCAGATCATGGCGGGCGTCGAAACGAACTTCGTTGGTGAAGCGTTTCCTGGCGAAGGCGTCAGCATTGGCTATCTGCAGCAGGAGCCACAGCTCAATCCAGACAAGGACGTCAGGGGTAACGTGGAAGAGGGCGTGGCGCCGATACGCGCGCTGCTCGATCGCTACGACGCCGTCAACGAGAAGCTTGGCGAAGAGCTGACCGCGGAGGCGATGGACAAGGTCCTCGACGAACAGGCGAAACTCCAGGACAAGATCGACGCGTCGGGCGCGTGGGATCTCGACTCGCGCATCGAACTGGCCATGGATTCGCTGCGTTTGCCGGCCGGGGACGCGGCGGTCAGCACGTTATCTGGCGGCGAGCGCCGGCGTGTTGCGCTGTGCCGCTTGCTGCTGCAATCGCCCGATTTGCTGCTGCTCGACGAACCCACCAACCATCTGGATGCCGAATCGGTCGCGTGGCTCGAGCGGTTTCTCAAGGACTATGCCGGCACCGTCGTCGCGGTGACGCACGATCGTTATTTTCTCGACAACGTCGCGGGCTGGATCCTCGAGCTCGATCGGTCGACCGGCATCCCGTATGAGGGTAACTACACGGGGTGGCTCGAACAGAAGCAGAATCGTCTCGCCAACGAAGAGAAGGCCGAAAGCAAGCGGCAGCGCACCCTGCAGCGCGAGTTGGACTGGATTCGGATGTCGCCACGTGCGCGGCAGGCCAAAGGGAAGGCACGCCTCAACGCCTACGAAGAACTCCTCAGCGAAGACCAGCAGAAAAAAATCGACGCCGTCGAAATTTACATCCCTCCCGGTCCCCGTCTCGGCGATATCGTCGTCGAAGCACGCAGCCTGCGCAAGGCGTATGGCGACTTAGTGCTGTTCGACGACTTGAACTTTACGCTGCCGCCGGGCGGCATCGTCGGCGTCATCGGGCCCAACGGGGCAGGGAAGACGACCACGTTTCGACTGATCACCGAGCAGGAAAAGCCGGATGGCGGGACGCTTCGCCTCGGGCAAACGGTGCAGATCGGTTACGTCGATCAGTCCCGTGATGCGCTCAACCCCAACAAAACGGTATGGGAAGAAATCTCGGACGGCCACGACGAGATGCAGATCGGCAAGCGGACGATCGCGTCGCGCGCCTATGTGTCCTGGTTCAACTTCAAAGGCGGCACACAGCAGCGCAAGGTGGGTGCCCTGTCGGGCGGCGAGCGCAACCGCCTTCACCTGGCCAAGCTTCTCAAGACCGGCTGTAACCTGCTGCTCCTCGACGAGCCGACCAACGATCTCGACGTCGACACGTTGCGCGCGCTCGAAGATGCGCTGTTGAACTTTGCCGGCTGTGCCGTCGTCATCAGCCATGACCGGTGGTTCCTCGATCGCATTGCGACGCACATTCTCGCGTTCGAAGGTGATTCGCAGGTGGTCTGGTTCGACGGCAACTACCAGGATTACGAGGCCGACCGCAAGCGCCGCCTTGGCGCAGAGGCCGACCAACCGCATCGGATCAAGTACAGGAAGCTGACTCGGAGCTGAAGGACGTCGTCCCACAAAGGAGCACACATGAAACCGGATCAGGC
>JACCSI010000185.1 GCA_013813075.1 Acidobacteriota bacterium
CGCTCGGCCTTGACACGGTCACGCTCCGCGCGCTCAACGCCATGCGCCCCGGCGATACGACCGCGACCGGGCAGGTCCTGCCCGACGACACCAGTGCGCTCGATGTGCTGAAGCAGGCCGTGCGCCAGAGCGGCTACAACCGCAAGCGCAGGCAGTGGCAAGGCACGCATCGCGCCATTGGCCTGTCGCTCTTCTTCCACGGCTCCGGCTTCACCGGGATCGGCGAGACGAAGCTGGCCTCGCAGGCGTCGCTGGAGCTGACGCCCACTGGCGTGCGCATCCTCGTGGCGTCTACGGAGATTGGCCAGGGCACGAGAACGATGCACGCGCAGATTGTGGCCGACAGTCTGGGCGTGCCCTATGACGCGGTTGAAGTGGCCGCCGCCGACACGAACCGCGTGCCGGACAGTGGACCCACCGTCGCGTCGCGCACCTGCATGGTCGTGGGCCGGCTGCTGCAACGGGCGGCGCAGCAGGTAAAGGAGCGACTGAATGGCGAGTCGCCTGCGGCTTACTTCCAGAAGCATGGTGCGTTCACCGTCACGACGCAATACGAGCGGCCGGAGGGTCTGGAGTGGAACGACGATCGATACATCGGCGACGCCTACGGCACCTACGGGTGGGGATGCAACGTCGTCGAGCTCGAAATCGATCGTGCGACGTGGGAAGTCACGCCCACCAAGGTGACGGCCGTTGTGGAGATCGGGAAAGCGATCCACCCGATGATGGTGATCGGCCAGGTTGAAGGCGGCACCGCGCAAGGGATCGGCTATGCCCTGCTCGAAGAGGTGGTGATGCGCGACGGCAGGATGGCCAACGCGTCTCTGACCAATTACATTATTCCGACGGCGCCGGACACGCCGCGCATTGAGACGATTATTCTGGAGAAGCCGTACAAACATGGCCCTTACGGCGCCAAGGGTGTCGGAGAAATGCCGATTGATGGGCCCGCCCCAGCTGTCGTCAACGCCTTGCGCCACGCGGGCTTCGACATCCGATCGATTCCCGCGACGCCCGAGCGCATCATGTCGGCTGCGTCGCTGCCATCGGCCGCAGGCCGAAAGTTGAAGCTGAAAGCGCGAGATGATCGCCTGTAAAGTAAACGGCACCTCACGGCGGCTGAACGTGCATCCGATGAAGCGCGTGCTCGACGTGCTGCGCGAAGATCTCGGTCTGACCGGCACCAAGGAGGGATGCGGCGAAGGCGAGTGCGGTGCGTGCACCGTGCGAATCGACGGTGTGCCCGTGAACTCGTGTCTGGTGCCCGCGGCACATCTGGACGGCGTTAGCGTCGAGACAATCGAGGGTCTTGGAGCAAACGGCAAGTTGCACCCCTTGCAGGACGCATTTGTCGTCGAAGGCGGGGCGCAGTGCGGCATCTGCACCCCCGGCATGATCATGGCGGCGTTGCAGCTCCCTCGCGGCGCCAGCACCGTCGACATTCAAGCCGCGCTGGCCGGTAACCTGTGCCGCTGCACCGGCTACGAAGCCATTTATCGCTCCGTCAAGAAAGGCGCGCGAGGCCGCTGATGGCCACGGCACTGTCGTCTCTCTCGCTGCTGCGACCAGGCTCGTTACACGACGCCCTGCACATGCTGCGCGACGAAGGTCCACTGACGCCGATCGCCGGTTGCACGGATGTTTACGTCAACCTGCAGTTTGGGACAGCGACGGAGCGCCGCTACATCGACCTGTGGCCGCTCTCGGAGTTGAGAGGCATCGGTGGCGATCGGTCGCTGTTGCGAGTCGGCGCGCTGACGACGTTTTCGGACCTCATCGGCTCGGCGGTGATCGCCCGGCGCCTGCCGATGCTGGTGGCGGCGGCGCGAGAAGTCGGCGGCCGTCAGATTCAGAATCGCGCCACGGTTGGTGGCAACATCGCAAACGGGTCTCCGGCCGGCGACTCGTTGCCCGTGTTCGCGGTCGCCGACGCGGTGGTCGTGTTGGAGAGTGCGGCGGGACAACGACGCGTGCCGTTCAACGCGTTTTACACCGGCTACCGGGCCAGCGTTCGCCGCGCGGACGAGCTGATCGTCGCCGTCGAGGTCCCGAAAGTCGAGGGCAGACAATACTGGCGGAAGGTTGGCAGTCGCCGCGCGCAGGCAATTTCGAAAGTGATGTGCGCCGCGGTTCGCGGTCCCGAGGTGCGAGTGGCGCTGGGCAGTGTGGCACCGACCGTGGTGAGATTGTCGCGGACCGAGAACGTGTTGAACAACCGGGGCACACTGCTGCACGCACAGGCCGCGCTG